>JBDUAY010000473.1:0-4419 GCA_040004415.1 Bacteroidota bacterium
TGAAAAAGAAATTTTGGGATTGATAGCGGAGGGTTATACCAATCCGCAAATCGCCGAAAAAATATTTTTAAGTTCTTTTACGGTTGATAGTCACCGCAAGAACCTGCTGGCAAAACTGAATGTAAAAAACACCGCCTGCCTCATCAGGCTTGCTGTTGAAAGAAAACTTATTTAACGCTATACGTTTATTTGGTAGGAAATCCGGTGACGATCAGCCCCTGGTTTTCTTTCCCATTGACTCAAAAATGTTATATTCTAAAGGTTATGCAGGGTCTGCTGTTTAATACTGGAGCCGTTGCTGTTATAGGGATTTTTTTACTTTGCATTACCTAAAAGTGCAAGGAAAAATGGCAAAAGCTCAAAGAAACCGTGCATCCAAAGCCCCATACATCAGTCCAAATCAATTGGAGCTGGTGGGGGAACGAAACCCGATTGAGCGAAGCCTTTGCCAGGTAACGCTTTTAAGTGGATATTAATGAACTTAAAAAATTATTAGCATTATCCTTTTGTCATGCGGTGATCGCTAAGTTTCATGTTCTTTGTAGTTAGATCTATCAAATCCATTACCCAATTCAATATTCTTATTTTTTTAATTGTGCCGCTCTAATTGTGACTGTCTGCAAAGGAGGTAGCAAAGTACCCGGTGTGTTAAGGTAAAAATAGGCTGTAGATGACACATCATCAGATCTATAAAAATTCGCAAAGCCACCTGGCAAACCCGGCGCATCCAGTTGTGTAATATTGTCTTTTGTATAAAGCGGGGTAATGGAAGTTTGATCATCAATAGCAACTGGTATCATCGGGGCACCACTTTTTTGAAGTTCAATTACTTTCTCTTTACTGTTGCCTCCTATTTGCTGCAGTGTGACGCGGCAATCTGTTTTGAAATAAATAGGATCGGGAACATGGTAACGGTAAAAAGCCCAGCCTGATTCATCTTTATTCGCCAGCAAGCAGCCCGCGAAATCATTTAAAAAAAGACCCTGGCCCCACCCTGTGCCAATATAATCTTCTGAACCAGTACCAGCCAGCGTTGGAAATTTTGTATCACCATCCAGGTACATTTTCACTTCTCCTTCACCCCACCAGTATTCTTTGTATATCGGATTACTGTTAATGCCGATATTCACTCCCAGGAAACGCCCCTTACCACTTATTTTGGGCAACAATTCAAAGTCTTTACTAAGTGTGGTAGCAGTGTCACGGTTCCAATAGCTATGAAAGTATAGATAACTTTTTTTCCATGCCTTAATCTTTTCAAAATCAATATCAAAAAAAACATGGCTAAGACGTTTGTGTGATTCATTCGTTAACTGTATTCGCGCCCCTTTTTTGAAAGGCATTTGAATAAAACACTGAAATGATCTCCCCTCGGGGTTGGCAAAAAATACATTGTGAAAACTTGCGGTTTTTCCAAGTCCCATTCCAAAAAAGTCTCCGAATGGCACCGCAACGGCAGGCGATTCACTGTCGTCCCAAAATATCTCCAGTTTTAATGATCGCAGCATTTCCGGCGAACGATCATTAATAGTAAACCACATCCGGTTAATGATACCAGGGCCTCTTGCATTGAGTAATACTTTTGTTTCGCCGGCATTCAATCCATTGGATGGATGCCCCTTAGCCCCGTTATTTTCCATAGCAGCTTTACCTTTTTCCGCAGTAATATTCTCAAAACTGCTCCAGCGTGGTGAACTGTTGCTGTCAAACTCAAATAGGTTTTTAGCAGGTGCTTGTTGCGCATGAATAGAAATGCATATTACAGCACATACAAGTATAACGGCTATTTTTTTCATACATTTTATTTGAAATAATTAATCACGGAGCATATATGTTTTGGAAGCATCAAACAACACCAGCACCCAGTCTTTTCCATAACCCGAACTGGGGGGAATAAATTGTTGCTTTCCTTTGTTTGCTACCGGCTTTAAGGGCGTGGTTTTTCCATTGCGCGGGTCGTACCAACAGGCCCTTAAGAGGTCCCCGCTTATTTTTTGCATCAATAAAGTAAACGACCGGCCTGCACAACTATACACCAATAAATAATCTTTTCCACGCGTGGCCTGAACCCTTTCTGCAGGCACGTTATTGTTTTCAACAATAGCAGACTGGTCTGGAATACGATCCAGTAGCGGGAAAGATTCCAGTAAATTTCGCACGTACTTCATCTGATTGGCAGCGGGTAAATCAAGTGCCTGCTGCCAGTTGTAATGTGGTCCGTTGACTGCTTCATGTTTAGATGAATTCATTTGCCATACATCATGACATCCATATGTATGACCAAATGCGCCGGCAAAAAGATCCAGGTAAGCTGATCGCCTTACATCGAATGCATTGGATGTACCCAAATCTTTCACGTTGAAGCAAACAGGATGGTCTTCATAAATCGGCTCAGCATCCATCACCGGTTTTGCCAGCGGCATATTGTACAGGGTTTGAATTTTATCGTACACCGCGGCGTCTCGGCAATGACCTGTCTGAAACATATGAAAGCTTAACCATTCATCTTTGGAAAACCATTCTGCAGAACCCAGCTGGTTTGGTTGCGGATGAAAACTTATCACCGCTTTATTATTGGTTACTTTCATTATGGCATTGCCCATGGCACGCCAGGTATTTATATCTGATTCACCGCGGGGGATGCGATCGCCACCGAGCACCCAAATAATGTTCTTTCTATTCTTGTACCGGTTGGCAAGCCATGTTGCGTAAGCAGCTGCATTTGTTTCATTGAAAATTTCCGGCCCCATGCCCCAGCGATCTTTAAATACTTTATCGCCCCATGTGGGCAACAATGCAATGCTGATATTATAAGAAGCAGCTCTTTCAATAATAAAATCTACATGCTTAAAATATTTTTCATTGGGTGTGGCAGGATTATCATTCAGCAAAGGCATATCGCCATTTGCGTTGGGAGTATGCATTCCATCCAATTCTGCCAACACCACTGCCTGTACAACGGTAAAGCCTTGTTCCGCTCTTTTCTTTAAATAAGTATCCGCCCCGCTGCTATCCAACCGGTGAAATAATTCCCAAGCAGTGTCACCCATCCAAAAAAAAGGCTTTCCATCTTTTAATAAATACCGGTGATTGGCGCTTACGCTAAATTGTGCAAGGCCGCAGGAAGTGATTGCACAGAAGGATAACGCTACTATAATTTTCTGCATATCTGACTTTTAAAAGCTTTTATTTATTTTCCGGGCAATGCATATGCCACATAGCTATCGCCTGAAGTAGTCTTTAATTTTCCGCCGCCACAGGCTATCACTATATATTCTTTACCATTTAACTGGTAGATTGATGGCGTAGCGAATGCTGCCGCGGGTAATTTCACTTCCCATAACAAATCACCATTGCTTTTGTTAAAAGCACGCAGCATGCCATCCTTTGCAGCAGCAATAAATAATATGCCCCCTGCAGTTATCACAGACGCTCCATAATTTTCTGAACCTGTTGGTATTTTACTGTTGTGAAAACTGGTATCGTTGCCCAAAGCCTTCTTCCATACAAATTCGCCAGTGTTTACATTAATGGCATTGATGGTACCCCAGGGCGGTGCAATAGCGGGAAGCCCTTCCTTTGTTAAAAACTTTGTAATACCTTTAATGGCATAAGGAAGCCGGAACGGATCGTTCATTTTATAACTGCTATCCTTAAACGATTTTTGTTGCTCTTTTATCTCATTCAATATAAATGATGCAATAGCCTGCCGCTGCACCGGGGGCAACTGTTTAAATGAAGGCATCATTCTGCGCCCGCTTTGAATCAGCGTATCAAAATCTGCATGCGAATATTTTGTTTGAATATTAATAAGCGAAGGGACATTATCAGAACCTTTTCTTGCAGGGCCGTGACAAGACATGCAGTTGCTTTGGTACAACCGATCACCCGCCTCCCCCATATTTTCTTTTTCCGCGGGGGCTGTCAGCGGTACTGCTTTCACCACCCATGCCATTTCATTAGCATTGATGTATAAAATACCTGTTTGCGGATCAAAGGAAGGCCCACCCCATTCTGCCCCACCATCCAGGCCGGGAAACTCGAGTGTCCCCTGCAACGAAGTTGAGTTGTACATATGATCCGTCTTTAATTCTGCCCATATTTTTTTTATCTCCTGGTAAGATGAATCAGGCAATAAGGCATTGAGATCTTTTTCAGTAATTACTTGCCGCATAAAAGGGGCAGGTTTTACAGGATAGGGTTGCGTACCAGATAATTTTTCTCCAACAAGATCAGAAATAGCAGGCACGGATTTTTCAATGATATCATAAATCGGCTTTCCGGTTGCCCGTTCAAACAAAAAAATAAAACCGGTTTTTGTGGCAACAGCTACTGCATCGATCTTTTTGTCTTCTTTATTTACTGTAACAAGCATCGGCGCAGAAGGCAGATCACGATCCCATACATCATGATGAATAT
>JBDUAY010000103.1:0-15001 GCA_040004415.1 Bacteroidota bacterium
GATGAAACGATTGACCACACTTAAAACGTGCTGCCGCTGAATTTAATATTTAAACAAAATAAAAATGAAAACCGGCGAATATGACAATTGAGATAAAGTTTGAACGGTAGGTAATTATGCCTTCGTTAAATTAAATTCATTTATACTTGCGGCGATTTCGATATGCCACAATCAGAATTACAATAACTGCAACTACTGTCAAATACATTATTTGCTTTTTTGGGTTGTCAGGTAGTTAAGTAATAAAATTATCGCTTTTGTATGATTTCCAATTTGCGGCTGCTTTTGTAGATGGCCAGGCCAAATGCCGGGTTGTCACCAGGTTGCTTATTTTAAGAATAATTTAAAAAAACTTACCTAACGCTTGTTAGTGTCAGAAAAATATATTTACTTGTGTCCTGTTTCTTATGCAGACCTCTAACGATTATTTGCTTTTTCTCATCCTTTAATTTTCGATTGCTTGCCTTTCTTATGGAATTTCAAACGTCAGAACTTACACAACAGGTAGCCCAAACAGCAAGAGATTTTGCCCAGCAATACATTAAACCACATGTAATGGAATGGGACGAAAGCCAGGTGTTTCCCATAGAAATTTTTAAAGAACTGGGTAAGCTTGGACTCATGGGCGTGTTGATACCGGAAGAATACGGCGGCGCCGGACTCGGTTATTTCGAATACGTAACGGTCATCAGCGAAATCGCAAAAGTGTGCGGTTCCATTGGATTAAGTCTCGCTGCACACAACTCTTTATGCTGCGGTCATATCATGAATTTTGCCAGTGAAGATCAAAAGAAAAAATACTTGCCTGAACTGGCCACTGCAGCATTTATTGGTGCCTGGGGATTAACAGAACCTAATACCGGCAGCGATGCAGGCAACATGAAATGCGTGGCGGTAAAAGATGGTAATGATTGGGTCATCAACGGAACCAAGAGCTGGATTACACATGGCAAATCCGGTGACGTTGCCGTTTTAATCTGCCGTACCGGTGAGCCAAGAACGCGCGATAATGCCACGTCATTTATTATAGAGAGAGGAACACCCGGTTTCAGCGGCGGAAAAAAAGAAAATAAACTGGGCATGCGCGCCAGTGAAACAGCAGAAATGATTTTTGATAATTGCCGCGTGCCAGATAGTTGCCGTATGGGCGGGGTAGGAGATGGCTTTAAACAAGCTATGAAGGTACTGGACGGTGGAAGAATATCTATTGCTGCATTGAGCCTCGGCATTGCCAAAGGCGCGTATGAAGCTGCCCTGCTGTATTCAAAAGAACGGCACCAGTTTGACCAGCCCATTTCAAATTTCCAGGGCATTGCTTTTAAACTGGCAGATATGGCCACTGAAATTATGGCGGCAGAATTGCTGACCATGCAGGCGGCCGATATGAAGAATAAAAAAATGAACATGACCAAAGAGGCTGCCATGGCAAAATATTATGCCAGCGAAGTAGCGGTAAAAACGGCGAATGATGCCGTGCAAATTTTCGGCGGTTATGGATACACGAAAGATTTTCCGGTAGAAAAATTTTATCGCGATGCAAAATTGTGCACCATTGGAGAAGGCACCTCCGAAATTCAAAAAATTGTAATTGCGCGCGAAGCGCTGAAAGGATAGTTTTTTATGTACGATAGCTTGCCAAAGCCAGCCCGGTTCAGCGATGACCGGGCTTTTTTGTAGATCTAATTTTCACCTGCACAATTGTTTTAATAGCCGCAAAGAATACCTCCGGAAGTAAGAAACGAGTCCGGATAGCCGGAATTTTTTAATATCTCAACCTAAAAAATCATCCTCCTGTTTCGGTGCATATTTATCAAAAACTTTTTCTATCGCGCCGGCAAATATGGGAAATTTGTCTTTTGCGAAATTCTTTACAATCTCTATGGCTTTCAGTGCCTGCTTTTCTGTTAGGCCCTCCGCCATTAATTTATTTATCAATTCCTGCATATTTTTTTTTTGAATGATTTAAAATCAGATAATTGAAGTTAAAGCAATAAAAAACGCCCCGAAACAACCGGGGCGTTAAAAAAATATAATGAATAAAGATTTAAGCAACTTTCAGCAAACTCATCTTGCTCTTATCAAATTTCTTCCTGGCATACTCCAGCGTAAGGTTAAATGATTTTTCTTTGCTGGAAGGCAGTTCAAACATGGCATCGGTTAAAATGCTTTCGCAAATACTCCGCAATCCACGCGCGCCCAGTTTAAATTCCATGGCTTTTTCCACCATAAAATCCATTACATCCAGATCAATTTCCAACTTAATGCCCTCAATCTCAAACAACTTTTTATATTGTTTAATGAGTGAGTTTTTTGGCTCCGTAAGAATAGCCCGTAATGTTGCGCTATCCAGTGGATTTAAATACGTAACCACCGGCAAACGGCCCAGTAACTCTGGTATCAAACCAAAATGTTTCAAATCTGGCGCATTCACATACTGCAACAGATTTTTCTTCATATTCTCCTGCTGTTCCTTGTTTACGTTAAAACCAATGGCGTTTGTATTTACACGGCGCGCAATCAGTTTATCGATGCCATCAAAAGCGCCACCGCAAATAAAGAGTATGTTCTGTGTATTTATTTTGATCAGCTTTTGTTCAGGATGCTTGCGGCCGCCCTGTGGTGGCACCAGCACATCCGTTCCTTCTAATAATTTAAGCATCCCCTGCTGTACGCCTTCACCGCTTACATCGCGCGTAATAGAAGGGTTGTCGCCTTTCCGCGCAATTTTATCAATTTCATCTATGTAAACAATACCGCGTTCGGCTGCAGCTACATCATAGTTACAAACCTGCAATAAACGTGTAAGAATACTTTCAACATCTTCGCCTACATACCCTGCCTCTGTAAAAACGGTTGCATCTACAATCGCAAACGGAACATTCAATAATTTAGCAATTGTTTTTGCGAGCAGGGTTTTACCGGTTCCGGTTTCACCTACCATGATGATATTGCTCTTTTCAATTTCAACATCATTCTCGGTTACTTTCTGTTGCAGACGCTTGTAGTGATTGTATACCGCAACAGCCAGTACTTTTTTAGCATCATCCTGGCCAATTACATATTCATCCAAAAAGCGTTTTACTTCTATTGGTTTCTTTACGTTTAATTTAAATTGTGATGAACCCGGAGTTGTCTCGCTGCGAATCATTAATTCCTGTTCAATAATTTCCTGCGCATGTTCAACGCAGTTTTCGCAAATATGTCCTTCTTGTCCGGCTATCAGAATCTTTACTTCATCGCGGCTCCGGCCACAAAAAGAACAATGCAATGTATTTTTTGCCATAATGGGTATTCGTTAAAAAATGATCCTCGTTTTTCCTTTCGAAAGGAACTGTAAAGGTCACAAACTTTTTTAGTTAATCCAACACCCTTCTATTAAAATAAAAACCGCTATTTTATGCGGTTTTTACGTTGTTTTTGAGCGATTTGAGTCGCCATGCCCTTATAATTTGGTGATTAACTCGTCAACTATGCCATATTCAATCGATTCTTTGGCATCCATCCAGTAATCGCGGTCGAAATCTTTCATGATTTGCTCAAACTTTTTACCACAATTCTCGGCCAGGATACGTGCTGAAATCTCTTTGGTTTTTTTGGTCTGTTTAGCCTGTATTTCAAGATCAGCGCTTACTGCCTGGTAGTGACCACCAATACTCGGTTGGTGTATCATTACTTCTGCATGCTGATAAATAAAACGTCTTCCTTTTACGCCTCCGCTCAGCAGTATAGAACCCATGGAAGCTGCGAGGCCCATATTAATTGTGCTAACAGGGCTCTTCAGCATTTTCATCGTATCATATATGACCATGCCACTGGTAACAATGCCACCCGGACTATTGATAAAAAATTTAATTTCTTCACCAGGTTTATCTGCATCCAGCAATAAAAATTTTGTTACTACATCTTTGGCAGATTTATCGTCGACCCCTCCCCAGAGATATACGCTGCGGGTTTCAAAAAAATATTTTTCCATTTTCTTCCCCAGCATCATCGTATCAGGCTGTGGCTTTTCTTCTTTTGGTTCTTCGTCCGGTTCTTCATCCATCTTAAATGGCTTCAGTAAAGGTCTTGAATGTAAGTACATATAATCTGTTTGTTATGGTAATAATAATGTTGTTTGATACATTCGCAGGGAATGCACTCAATTTATTCAGGCTTTTTATCTTTCCTGGGATTGGTTAAAAGTACTTCATCAACCAAACCATATTCTTTGGCTTCTGGTGCAGTAAGCCAGTAATCACGCTCACTGTCTTTTTCTATTTGTTTGGGTGTTTTACCAGTATGAAAAGCGGTGATATCGTACAATTCTTTTTTCAGCTTTTTAATTTCATTTACAGTTATTTCGATGTCGCTTGCCTGTCCGCCGATGGCGCCGCTTGGCTGATGCATCATGATGCGGCTATGTTTTAATGCAGTGCGTTTGCCTTTTGTGCCGGCACACATTAATACCTGCCCCATTGAAGCGGCCATACCTATACAAATGGTAGATACATCAGGTGTTACATATTGCATGGTATCATACACGCCAAGACCTGAGTAAACACTGCCACCCGGACAATTGATATACATCTGGATGTCGCGGTTGCGATCGGTACTGTCTAAAAATAATAATTGTGCTGTTACAATGTTGGCTACTTCATCATTAATTGGGTAACCAAGAAAAATAATACGGTCCATCATTAAACGGCTGTAAACGTCCATTACAGCAACGTTCATGGGCCTTTCTTCAATAATGTTTGGGGTAAGATTGTTCACCTCGTATTTCTGGTAGTCGTTTAGCGTGTGGCTGGAAATACCGCGGTGTTTCACAGCGTATTTTTCGAATTCTTTTCCTAAATCTATCATGGTAATTTCTGTTATTGGTGAGGCAATTTAAGGCATTGTTTCTACCAAATACCATGCAAAGCAAAAAATCAGACAAATTGACGGAGCAGAAAGCAGTCAGGTATTATCCTTAGCCTTTCTCTTGTTTATTAGAAAAACAAGAGCCATTAGTTCTTAAATTCAGCGGAGAAGAACTAATGGCTAACGCCTTATTGTAACAGTTTAATGATGATGCTGATGTTCTTCCTGCATTTTAGTAAATTCTTCTGCTGATATTTCTTTTTCCGTTGGGTTGATCTGTGTTTCTGCCCAACCAAATATTTTATCTGTTTGTATGCGGTGATAGCTGTCTTCTACAAATTTTTTATCTTTCATCATACGCTCCACATAATCATTTACCCAGGGTTGATCTTCGCCCATGCCCATTCCGCTGCCGCCCATATAGCTAAACAATTGCTGTTTGGCAAATTCACGCAGATCATCTGGTTTTACTTCAATATTATTATTCTTTACCAGCTGGTCAACAATTAAGGTCCACTTTAAAGAATTAATAAAAGATGGATATTCTGTTTCTACCTGCTCAGCTGTTTTTGGAGCTTCGCCGCCATTCTGCATCCAGCGTTTTAGAAATGATTCAGGAAATACAATGTTAGTATGATCCAGTAATTGATGATACACCTGGTCTGACATCTGGTTGCGGCTTTGCGCATCCCAATATTTTTGAATTTCTTCTTTCACCGCATTTCTGAAATCAGCTTCGGTAATTATTTCTTTAGCAGGATAAACAGTTTCAAAAAACGCTTCGTTCAGTTCAGATTTTTCTACCAGGCCAACTTTGGTAATCAACACGTGAAAAAACCGGTCAGCATCTTTTTCTTCGAGGCCCAAATCCTTCAGTATAAAATCCCTTTCTTTTTCATCAAAAGCCTGTGACGGCTGAATAATAAAAGTATCTTCTACCTTTTTGCCCAGCAGGGTTCCGCGGAAACTATCTTTAAAATATTTAACCAATAAAGAATTGTCTTTTTTTATGCCGCCTTCGATTGCGTTGCCTTCAGCATCACTTTCTGTAAAAGTTATATTCAGTACGTTATCGTCGCCGGTAACTGTTTCGGGATCGGTCATTGTGCCATTGCGGGTTCTTAAACGATCTATTTCATCGTTGATGCTTTCTTCGGTGGGGGTAACTTTAAGCCGGGTAAGAGAAGCCGTGCCAAGGTCTGGTATGGTAAACCCTGGTTTCAGGCCAACTTCAAAAGCAAAAGCATATTCTGCCGGGCTGCTCATGTTTAACTGGCTGGCATCATTTTCTGGCAAGGGCAAAGGCTGGGCAAAGATTTCCAGTTTTTCATTTACCATATAATCGGTAAGGCCTTTTTCTACGCTTTTCAGTACTTCATCAGCAAAAACGGAAGAACCATACATTTTTTTTACCATCCCAACGGGCACCATGCCTTTGCGGAAACCGGGTATGTTGGCCGATTTGCTATAAGATTTAATTGCTTTGTCAAATGAAGGCAGGTAATCGTCCTGAGCCACTTTAACAACGATTTTTTCATTCAATAAACCGATGTTTTCCCTGGTAACTGTTGCCATTTTTTTTAAATTGAAATGTTGATAAGTTGAAGGGTTGATAAGTTGAAAAAGTTGACAAATCCGCACCGGACGCATCAACTTTTTCAACTTAGTCAACTGGATTTTCTTCCCAAGTGCGGATAATAGGGGTCGAACCTACATGCCTTGCGGCGCCAGATCCTAAGTCTGGTGCGTCTGCCAATTTCGCCATATCCGCGTTATTGTAATCCGTTCAGGATTTTGGGATGGCAAAAGTAGTCATTTTGAAGTGAAAAAACCATGCTTTTTTCGTAAATTCGTTATTCATGGATACTGTAGCAGCTACGCCTAAATATAACCTCAACGAAGAACAGGAAAAGAAACTCATCTTACGCGAATACCGCTCACTATTAAGAAGCCTGAAAACAAAGCTTAAACCGGGTGATAAGGAACTGATCCGCCATTCTTTCGAGATGGCGGCAGACGCACACAGAACGATGCGGCGAAAAAGCGGGGAGCCTTATATTTTGCATCCGCTGGCGGTAGCACAAATTTGTGTAGAAGAGATTGGATTGGGCGTACGCTCTACCATTTGCGCGCTCCTGCACGATACGGTAGAAGACACAGATATTACACTGGAAGATGTGCAGCGCGAATTTGGCGGCGAGATTTCAAGAATTGTTGATGGTTTAACTAAAATATCAAATGTTGTTGATGTAAATGCTTCCAAGCAGGCCGAGAATTTCAAAAAGATATTATTAACGTTAACAGATGATCCCCGCGTCATCCTGATAAAGCTGGCCGATCGCCTGCACAATATGCGTACGCTGGAAAGCATGAAGCGCGAAAAGCAGTTAAAAATATCTTCCGAAACCGTATACGTGTACGCGCCGCTTGCCCACCGCATGGGGCTGTATAATATTAAGACCGAACTGGAAGATTTGGCGATGAAGTATCTCGAACTGGATACCTATAAAGAAATTGCGCGCAAACTGGCAGAAACAAAAAGGGAACGCACCCGCTATATCAATGAATTTATCCGGCCAATAAAAGAAAAACTGGACAAAGGCAATTATAAATTTGAAATTCAGGGCCGGCCCAAAAGCATACATTCTATCTGGAACAAGATGAAAAAGAAAGGCGTAAGCTTTGAAGAGGTGTATGATTTGTTTGCCATTCGTATTATTCTTGACTCGCCCCAGGAGCGGGAAAAGCAAGACTGCTGGAGCGTATATTCAATGATTACCGACGAATACACGCCTTCACCAGAAAGATTACGCGACTGGCTAAGCAATCCAAAAAATAATGGCTATGAAGCGCTGCACACAACGGTGATGGGGCCGCAGGGTAAATGGGTGGAAGTGCAGATACGAACACTCCGTATGAATGAAATTGCCGAGAAAGGCCTGGCCGCGCACTGGAAATACAAAGAAGATACTGCAGATGAAAGCCGCTTCGATAAATGGTTTCAGCAAATACGTGAAGTACTGAACACACAGGATGCTGATTCAGTAGATTTTTTACAGGATTTCAAAACCTCTTTTTTAGCCGAAGAGATTTACGTGTACACACCAAAGGGAGATGTGAAAATGCTTCCGGTGGATTCAACGGCACTCGACTTTGCGTTCTCCATTCATAGTGCCGTAGGTTCCCAGTGTATTGGTGCCAAGGTTAATCATAAACTGGTTCCCATCAGCCATAAATTACGTAGTGGCGACCAGGTAGAAATTATTACTTCGGGCAAACAAAAACCTACGGAAGACTGGCTGGGCTTTGTGGTAACTGCCAAAGCAAGAACAAAAATTAAAGATGCGCTGAAAGAAGTTAAAAGAAGTATTGCGGAAGAAGGAAAATATATCCTTCAAAAGAAACTGGAAGGTTTAGGGGCAGCATATAATCAGCATAATATTGATGAGCTCACGAATTACTACAAACTCAATTCATCGCTCGATCTGTTTTATGATATTGCTGTTAAATCAATCGATCTGAAAGAATTGAAAGAGTTCACCATCTCCGGAGATAAATTAGAAATACCAAGACCGGTGCGGCAGCAGGTAGAAGCAAAAGGAGATGGGTCGTTTTCGTCACTCACCAAGAAAGATGCAGAACTAATCATCTTTGGTGAAAGCAGCGATAAAATAATGTATACGCTTGCTAATTGCTGCAAACCAATTCCGGGTGACGATGTTTTTGGTTTTGTAACAACAGGTAAAGGACTGACGATACACCGCACCAACTGTCCGAACGCTGCCAAGTTGCTTTCTAATTATGGCCACCGCGTAGTCAAAACAAAATGGGCCAAGAATAAAGAAATTTCATTTCTGACTGGTTTAAAAATTGTTGGGCTGGATGATGTGGGTGTTATTCATAAGATCACCAATTTGATTTCCGGTGAAATGAAAATAAATATCAGCGCATTAACGGTAGAAGCTGTGGAAGGAATCTTTCATGGTAATATAAAAGTATTTGTACATGATAAAGAAGAACTGGAAGATTTGGTGGAAAAACTTTTAAAGTTAAGCGGTATACAATCTGTTGACCGGTATGATGCGGAGAAGGAGTGAGTTATTATAAATTTTGCAGTATAAATGTTGAATTATTGGCAGAGAATTACGCATTTAAAATTTAAAATGCAAAATTAAAAATTTGTTCATTCGTATCGTTTCATTCCTCTATTTTTGCCACTTCTCAATAACTGTTCAACACACATTTTTATATGGTAGATGCGATATTGGGCTTGCAGTGGGGGGATGAGGGAAAAGGAAAGATTGTAGATTATTTTGCGCCCCGCTACGACGTCATTGCACGTTTTCAGGGAGGCCCTAATGCAGGTCACACTTTATACGTAGGCGATAAAAAAGTTGTACTTCACCAGATCCCTTCCGGTGTATTTCACGAGCAAACGGTTAACCTTATTGGCAATGGCGTGGTACTTGATCCGGTTACATTAAAAAAAGAATGTGATATTGTTGCTTCTTTTGGAGTTAATGTAAAGAAGAACCTTTTTATTTCCCAGCGAACCAATATTATTATTCCTACGCACCGCGCACTTGATAAAGCATCCGAATTATCCAAAGGGAACGACAAAATTGGTTCAACACTGAAAGGAATCGGTCCGGCTTATATGGATAAAACCGGCCGTAATGCTTTGCGTGTGGGCGATTTGTTACATCCGGATTTCAAGAAGTTTTATGCACAATTGCGACAGAAACATCAGCAGTTACTGGGCAATTTTAATTTTGATGAAGACATCAGTGCCTGGGAAGCAGATTTTTTTGAGGCGGTTGAATTTTTAAAACAACTGAATATTGTAAACGGAGAGTACTTTATCAATCATAAAATATCAGAAGGTAAAAAAGTATTGGCAGAAGGCGCCCAGGGAAGCATGCTGGACGTAGATTTCGGCACCTTTCCCTTTGTAACATCTTCTAATACCACCAGCTCCGGAATTTGTTCCGGCCTGGGCATCGCCCCGCAAAAAATACGCGATATTATGGGTGTTACCAAAGCTTATTGTACCAGGGTTGGCAGTGGTCCCTTTCCCACAGAATTAAATGATGCAACCGGTGAAGAATTGCGTAAGTTGGGGAGTGAATTTGGTGCCACTACCGGAAGACCACGCCGTTGCGGCTGGATTGATTTGGTTGCATTGAAATTTGCCTGCATGATAAACGGGGTTACAAAAGTAATAATGACAAAGGCGGATATATTGGATAATTTTAAAGAATTAGAAGTATGTACCGCGTATAAGATTGACGGCACAGAAAGTACAGAAGTTCCGTTTCAAATGATGCAGCATGCAATTGAACCAGTGTGGAAATCTTTTGCAGGATGGAATTGTGATACCATTGCAGCGAAATCGATTACAGAATTGCCTGAGAAAATGAAAGTATACGTAAACTTTATTAATCAGTACATTGGTGTAAATGTTTCACATATTTCAAACGGCCCCGGCCGTGAGCAGTTAATAAGCGTTGGGTAAAAAATAAGAAAAAAATATTTAAAAAGATTTGGCGGATTAAAAACTTCGCTGAAATTTTACACTAATTAAAAAATCCTATTAGACCATGGCGAAGTCAAGTAAGGACAAACCGTTAAAGAAAGCTGCACCCAAAGATGCAGACGAAAAAGAGGAGAAGGCGTCTCCTAAATCTAAAAAGCAATTGGATGATGATGACGATGACATCGATGATGATGATGAGTCGCCAAAAGCATCCAAGAGTAAATCATCATCGAAAGGTAAAAAAGATGACGACGATGATGACGATGCTGATGTAGATGTAAATGACGATTGGGAAAAAGTAGAAGAGGAAGAAGATTGGGATCCAGACTTTGACGAATTCGATATTCCAAAATCGAAGACAAAGAAAAGCGCCACCGGTGGTGCCACGCCTGCCAAAAAAGGTAAGGCCGCAGCCGATGATGATGATCTTGGAGTTGATGACGATTTTAAAGACATGGATCTTTTCAACGACAGCGGCTTTGATGAAGAGGATGACGATTATTAGATGCTGGTGACGGTGCATAACAATAACTGCTGCTACTATATTGAACAGTAATTTCATTTCTTTTCCTGTAACCGATTTTAAACGGACTAAACAACAGGTGTTGAGCTGGGCAAACCAGTTCGGCACCTGTTGTTTTTTGGATAATCATCAGTATCAGTTCAATCATCACACCTACGAATGCGTTGCCGGAATCGGCGCAGTTGATTACATAGAAATAACCGCGGGTGCTGCATTGGCACAATTGCACGCATTTCAGCAAAAACATGACGGGTGGCTTTTTGGCCATTTGGGATATGATTTGAAAAATGAAACAGAAGATGTTACTTCTGCTAATCCTGACCATATTTGTTTTCCTGATCTCTTTTTCTTTGTTCCCGAAACAGTTGTTTTGCTCAATAAAAATGAATTGCAGATTTCGGGCGGAACTAAAGAAGCGACAGAATCTTTTATTGCAATAACTACTGTTGGTATTGAGGAAGAATCTTTTCCTGCAAAAAATATTTATTTTCAACCACGCTTTGCCCGGCAAAACTACATTGATACCATTGAGCAATTGCGCAGTCATATATTGCGCGGCGATTGTTATGAAATTAATTTCTGCCAGGAATTTTTCGCTGAAGATGTGCAAATAAATCCGGTAAATATTTATCAGTCGCTTAGTGAAATTTCTCCTGCTCCATTTGCAGCATTTTATAAACTCACTGACAAATATTTGCTGTGCGCCAGCCCGGAGCGCTATCTTAAGAAAGATGGCGATACAATTATTTCGCAGCCAATTAAAGGAACGGGCAAAAGAGATTTATTGAGTGAACAGACGGATGCACTACATAAACGGAGCTTATATAACAGCGCAAAAGATCGTTCTGAAAATGTAATGATAGTTGATTTGGTAAGAAATGATTTATCGAAAATATGTTTGGAAGGAAGTGTGCAGGTGGAAGAACTGTTTGGTATTTATTCTTTTCCGCAGGTGCACCAGATGATTTCTACTATCTGGGGCAAGCTTCAACCGGGTTTGTCATTCGCAGAAATCATACAAAAGACATTTCCGATGGGCTCTATGACGGGCGCTCCCAAAAAAAAGGTGATGGAGCTGATTGAAAAATATGAGACTGTTAAACGCGGCATTTTCTCCGGTGCGGTGGGATATATAAAACCCGGCGGCGATTTTGATTTTAATGTTGTTATCAGAAGTGTTTTATATAACCAGCGTAATAAATATCTGTCTTACCAGGTGGGTTCTGGCATTACTTTTTACAGCAAGGCAGCCGAAGAATATGAAGAATGCTTATTAAAAGCAGAAGCAATAAAAAGAGTGTTTTCTTCGTAAGCGCAAACCTATGTATTTACCCGGTGCACGTCTCTGGCCGCCATACCAAAAGATATTTCAGCATACAAAAAGACCCTGATTTTTAAAATCAAGGTCTTTTTTTTAGCGGCGTATTTCACGCTTGCATATATTAAAATAATTTATTTCTTCGCCATCTTTGTTGCCATCTGAACACTGTCTTTATTTACCTGAGGTGCTGTGGCGGAAGCTGATGCACTATTCAATAACAACTGAATAGATTCATTTAAAATCTGGTACTTATTAGCATTGAATAATTCCATCTTGCCTGCGGGCAGTTTTATATCATAAGTGCTATTGGCGCTTGCCATTACTTTATCAAAATCTGGATTATAACGATTGAAATCTGCCATATCCATCACCACATTTTTAGCAATTACATCAGAATGATATTTGCCTGACACTGTTTGTGTTTGAGCTTCATCCATTTCTGACGGTGTAAGTTTGCGGTTAAATATATAAGTGCCATTCACACCGTAATTTTCGTCTGTTTCTTTTTTGGTAAGCGTGCACAAACCGCCTTGTCCTTCAAAAATATAATGGGTTCCAATAAATTTTTTTACATGATTACGGCTTTCTGCGGGCAGGTAATATTGAAGATCCCAAAAATTGCGGCTCCCGCTTTTGCGTATCGCTTTCAAAACATTTCCGGCACCGCCATTATAAGCAGCAATTACCAGCAACCAGTCACCAAACTGATCATACAGATCGTTCAGGTATTTGGCGGCAGCATGGGTGCTTTTTATGTAGTTGGTCCTTTCATCTGTTTTGCGTGTTACTTTTAAACCCAATACCCGTGCAGTTGCCGGCATCAATTGCCAGGGACCAACGGCGCCAGCCCATGAAACGGCATTGGTATGCAGCCTGCTTTCAATGACAGCCAGGTATTTTAATTCTTTGGGAAGATTATGTGCAGTTAAAATGGCATCCATTACATTAAAATAAGGCTTGCCCCAACCTCTCATATCTTCCAGGTCGGCACTGTTTTTTTCAATATAATCCTGGACAAAGCTAATTGCCCGGGGGTTTAAACGCGGACCAGCCATGTTGGCCTGGTCGTTGTCGAATAAATCTTTAAACCCTTTCTTCCTGGCTACCGCAGCGGCTGCAATAATTGCTATATTAATGCTGTCTTTTACTGTTGCAACAGATTGAGCCACAACAGCAGCTGTCTCCAGGGAAACGGTTTGTTGCGCCACGGCAAATGACGATAAAGTCAGCAAAAAAAATGCTTGTAATAAAAACTTTTTCATTGTTGTAGTTTACGTTTACAAAACCGAAAAACGGTAAAGTTTTGACAATGATTTGTTTCAGGAGGATACAGGAAAACGGAGGTAGAACGGAGTATATTGGGAAACAGGAAATTACAATTATTGAGCCAGTAATTGGTTGGCTAACCGGAGTAAAGATAACTCACAAAATTGGTTTGTCATAGCCTGCAGGCCATACGGCATACCATTAGAGTGTTTGAACAGGGGAATCGACATGGCTGGAATACCCACCAAATTGGCGTAAACTGTATAAATATCAGCGAGATACATGGCGATGGGGTCATCTGTTTTTTCGCCTATTTTAAATGCTGTGGAAGGAACTGTGGGCAGCAGAATGACGTCGAAATTGTTAAAAATTTCTCTTGTTTTGTCCAGAAGTTTTTTTCTCACTTTTTGCGCCTGGGTGAAGTAGGCGTCGAAGTAGCCAGCGCTCAGAACAAAGGTTCCTAGAAGGATACGGCGTTTCACTTCTTTACCAAAGCCTTCCGACCGGTTTTCTTTATAAAAATCGGCTAAATCAGGAGCCTTGCTGGCACTTCGGTAGCCAAATCGTACCCCATCATACCGGGAAAGATTAGAGGATGCTTCTGCCGTGGTCAGAACGTAATAAGCAGGAACGATATAATCAATCAGCCCAAACTTTACAGGAGCAACTTCATGCCCAAGCTTCGCCAGGTCTTTTATATAACCAGAAATGTGTTGCGACATCTCTTTATCGAGGCCCGGATGATCTATTGCCTCTTCAAAATAACCAATGCGCAGCTTTTCCGGCGCAGTCATAATACCGGTTGAATAGTCGGGTACTGCCCTGTCAGCTGAAGTGGCATCAAATTCATCTTTACCTGATATTACCTGCAACACAAGTGCCGTATCGGGGATATTGGTTGCAAAGATGCCAATCTGATCGAATGAAGAACCATAGGCAATCAATCCGTACCGTGAAATACTGCCGTAGGTTGGTTTAAGACCCACAATACCACAGAAGTCTGCTGGCTGCCGTACAGAACCACCGGTATCGCTGCCAAGGCTAACCATGCACAAGCCTGCCTGCACCGCTACTGCAGATCCGCCTGAAGAACCACCCGGTACCAGATCTTCATTTAATGCATTCCTGACTTTGCCATAATACGAATTCTCATTGCTGGAGCCCATCGCAAACTCATCGCAATTACACACTCCCAGTATGATGGCATCTTCATCTAATAATTTTTGTACAGCGGTTGCATTGTAAGTGGCGGTAAAGCCTTGTAATATGTGAGAAGCTGCAGTAACCTTGTGATCTTTATAGCAGATAACATCTTTGATGCCTGCAACAACGCCGTGCAATTTACCAAGCGGTTTTCCATCAAGTCTTTTCTTATCAAGCGCTTTTGCACTGCGCAAAGCCTCTTCCCCAAATACTTCAGTAAAAGCATTTAATTGTTTACTGGCTTCAGTCCTGCGCAAAAAAAACTCAACAGCTTCCACACAGGTGGTAGTGCCATTGAGTAAATTGT
>JBDUAY010000474.1:0-4413 GCA_040004415.1 Bacteroidota bacterium
AAACACATCGCTTTTACTCAACAAATTCATGATGGTACTCTTGCCTACATTGGTATAGCCCACCAGCGCAACACGGATAAACTCGCCCCGATCCTTACGCTGGGTAAAAGCCTGTTTATCTATTTCTGCCAGGCGTTTGCGTAGTAAAGTAATTTTATCTTTTACAATACGCCTGTCGGTCTCAATTTCAGTTTCTCCCGGTCCCCTGCTTCCAATACCACCACCTTGTCGCTCAAGGTGTTTCCACATCCCTTTCAATCTGGGTAGCAGGTATTGATATTGGGCCAGTTCTACCTGTGTTTTTGCCTGTGCCGTTTTTGCCCTGCGGGCGAATATATCCAGGATTAAATCCGATCGGTCAATCGTAATGGTATTCAATTCTTTTTCAATATTCAGAATCTGCGAACCGCTTAACTCGTCGTCGAAAATAACGAGTTGAACATCCCGGCTTTCTACATATTTTTTTATTTCTTCCAGCTTGCCTTTTCCTACAAAAGTCCGGCTGTCTGGCTGCACTAATTTCTGCGTAAAACGCTTTACCGCGATGGCACCGGCAGTCTCTGCCAAAAAAGCCAGTTCGTCTAAATATTCATTCGCCTGCTGATCAGTCTGATCTTTATTAATCACACCTACCAGCACGGTCTTTACGTCGTTTTGTATAATATTTTTCTTATCCAGCACTGTATATAATAAATTTAAGGAGAGCAAAGGTAGGGAAGGTTCACGCAAAGACGCAAAGAAAGCGCAGGGCAATGTTGGCCGGAACCAACTGCTTGCCTGTTTTGTATAGATTACGATGCTCAGGCTTTCATAATAATAACGGGCTCGCCACCAACTCAATAAAAAAGGTACAGCCCTGGCCGCACCTTAATGAATATAATGTAGTAACAATTTTGAAAAAACAATGAGCCGGGAGGGATCCGCCGCCTTACAACCCACTAAACGTTATGCCAACACTATAGGCATTCAGCGTCGGTCCGCGTCCGTCTTTCAGCAGGCCGGTAATTGCATACTGTCCAAATATACTAACGTGCCCGTAACCAACACGTGCCGTGCCGGCAAGCCTGGTGCCGTTAAAAAAGTTTTTAGAGCTTTCCTTTTCCGTATAATTATTAAGAACGGTTCCCGCAGGGCTTTCCAATGTTTTACCGCGCGTATGTACATTTACAAGAATACCAGCTTTTACGCCCACAGCCGCTTTCCAGCTATTATCACTGTTTTCAGGATCGGCAACAAACCTCAATTCAACCGGTACTTCTACATAAGTTGTTGCCAGTTTAAATTTCTTAAAATGATTTTGATTGGCTGTACTGGAAGAAAGATCAGTAAATGGAAGGGTGGCCGTTTGTGCAATAATATTTGGTTGTTGTTTGTTGAACTTAATACTGCCTCCACTTACGCCTAATCCAAGTCCGGCACTGAATCTCGGATCTGTTTTAAACGGGAAGTCCATCATAATATAAATATTCACACTATGCGAAAATCCTTTTAAATGAATGGTATCAGGAACAGATGCCCAGCCATCATAACCCAGCTGGGCCATAAAATGGTCGTTGGCCCGGTTGTTAAGATGAATTTTACTCCAGTCTTTTTTCTTATTTGTAGAATCTGTTTTTACAGGTGCCTGTGCCGATGCATTTGCCGCAATCAATAATACTGTGGTAACCAATAACGCAATTTGTTTCATAATACAGTTGTGAAAAGCAAATGTATCTTGCTTGTGAGTAATGACCGGTTGAAAATTGTTAAATGTTGCAAAAAAATAAGCCCCGGGATTGCCGGGACTTGCCTTTTAGTGGACCCTGTAGGGCACGATCCTACGACCCCCTGATTATGAGTCAGGTGCTCTAACCAACTGAGCTAAGGGTCCTCTGCCGTTAAAAGCGGTGCAAAAATAGAAAAAATAGCAGTAGTTGCATCAATAAAAATAACTGATTTTTTATTTTAATTTACAAGACTAATAAAGAAGGGTTTTTTATTGATGTAAAGCAGCAAAAGACAGCTTTTCTTTGTTTATACATAATACTTACTACATTGTGTATATTTTACATTGTGCCTGATTAAAGAGTGAATAATGATTGCCGCTGCCAAAATTAAATATCTCCAGGAGCAGATTGCCCGTAACGATGACACGTTCGCTTACAAAGAGCTGTTTGTATCATTTTATAATCCCCTGCTGCGCTTTGCAGTTACGTTGGTAAAATCCAGGGAGCAGGCAGAAGAAGTAGTATCTGATGTGTTTATTAATGTGTGGGAAAAAAGAAAGCGTATTAACAGCATTACCAATTTAAAAGTTTATCTCTTTATCGCCGTAAAAAATACTTCCCTCAATTACCTCAGCAAACAAAACAAAAATCTTACAGACAGTGTTGATGAGGCCGGTATGGAATTCAAAAGCATTTATTTTGATCCGGAACAATTAATGGTTACCGCAGAGATGGTGGCCCGTATCAGGGCCGCAATTGAAGAATTACCCCCAAAATGCAAATTAATTTTTAAGCTGATTAAAGAAGAGGAATTAAAGTACAGGGATGTTGCGGAAATCTTGAATATTTCTTCAAAAACGGTTGAAAGTCAATTAGCTATAGCGCTTAAGAAAATTGGAACCAGTATTAATTTCGATATTACAAGAACCATCGCAGCACCCCACGGCCTATCCAAATAAAATATATTTAACTTTCCTTTAGGGGTTTTTACTAATTCTCTTGTCCTTACTCTTACACGAACATTATTTACTAACTGATTGCATGCCAAAAAATAAGATCTGGGAACTTGTAGCCAAAAAATTATCTGGTGAAGCTTCAATTGAAGAATTGGGCGAACTGGAAAATTTGCTGAGGGCCAATCCTGAAATGCACTATCCCATGCAGACAGTTGCCGATCTTTGGCATCATACCACCCCCGACACAGAAGATGCCCATACTGCCTTCTCTGCGCACGCAGAACGTATGAAAGAATTGGGTATGTATATTGAAACAGATACGGAACAAATTTTTAGTGCTGACTCAAAAACTTCCAGCCGAAAAAAATATCTCTTTTTAACCGTTGCTATCCTCTTTTTACTTACCACCGGCTATTATGCTTATAGTATATTATCTGCACCGGCGGCCAAAGCTGCAGCAAGCCCGTTGGATGATAAAAGCGAGGTATCTACAAAATATGGCTCCAGAACAAAACTGCTTTTGCCCGATGGTACACAGGTTTGGTTAAACTCTGGCAGCAAACTTTCTTACGATAAAACATATGGTAACGGTATCCGCGAAGTATCTCTTGCCGGTGAGGCTTATTTTGATGTGGTAAGAAATCCGGCGCGTCCTTTTGTTATCCATACCAGCAGCATCGACATCAGGGTACTGGGCACCGCCTTTAACGTAAAATCATTTCCCGGAGAAAAAAATACAGAAACCAGCCTCATACGCGGAAGCATTGAAGTAATTATTAAAAACAGGCCCGCAGAAAAAATTATTTTACAACCAAACGAAAAGCTGATTACCGCCAACGAAGAAATGGTAAAAGAATCAGTTACTACAGATGAGGCCGCAGAGAAAACAAAACAGCTGGCTGCAAAAGAAAAATATAAACAGGATCCGCTGGTACTGGTTAGTCATCTTACCTATTCCCCTGCCGATAGCACTGTTATTGAAACTTCCTGGATGGATAATAAACTGATTTTTCGCAGCGAAACATTTGAAGATCTGGCTATAAAAATGGAACGCTGGTATGGCGTAAACATTCGTTTTGCAGATGAATACATCAAGCCAAAAAGATTAAACGGAATTTTTGAAAATGAAAGCATTCAGCAGGCTTTAACAGCATTGCAGCTGATAACGCCTTTTACATACACAGTCAATAAAAACGAGATATTGATTTCGTCAAAATGAATACGAATTGCTAACCTAAACGCTATGGTATGAGACAAACAAAACCAACGTAAATATAAACAGGGATCCGTTGCCGCGGAGCCCTGTTAAGGAAGACAGACATTGCTAAAACTATCCCTTTAAACAAGGGCTTCATCTATCACCTTTCAATTAAAAGTATGAAAAAAAACTATTGGTTGCCTGTATTCAGGGGGCACAATTTTTTAAAGACGCTGCTGTTTATGAAACTAACAACCGCTTTGCTATTATTCTCTTGCTTCCAGGTTTCTGCCAAAGTGTTTTCCCAGACAAGAATTACGCTTAAGCAACAATCTATTGAGCTAAAGAAAGCACTGTCTCTTATCGAAAGAAAGAGCAGTTACCGTTTTTTATATAACGATGAGACTGTAAAAGCGGGAACAAAAGTAGATATTGAAGCAAATAATACCCCGGTTACGGAAGTACTGGACAAATTGTTTGCAAACAGGCCACTATCCTATAAAATACTGGAAAATAACCTCGTGGTTATAACCGGGAAGGATATGGAAGTAAC
>JBDUAY010000475.1:0-4405 GCA_040004415.1 Bacteroidota bacterium
AATGGTTTAAATAAACCGCACGCCTTCGTTTTCCAGCTTCTTATATTTGGCTTTATCGAACGTAAAATAAAATGCGCCCTTTTTGGAAGATTCTTTTTCTTTTTCCTTGAGCTTATTTAAAATACCCAGCGATAATATTTTCCTGGTGAAATTGCGCTTATCCAGTGGCATTTCATAAACGGCTTCATACAGGCTTTGCAATTGCGGCAGCGTAAATTTATCGGCCAGCAATGCAAAACCAATGGGGTGATTGGAAACTTTTTGCTGCAATCTTTCTTTGGCAAGTTTCACCATTTGTTTATGATCGAAAACAAGCTTTGGTATTTTATTCAATTCAAACCAGCGCGCACTGTGCGTTTCCATTAAATCAGCGGCATAATCATCAATCTTGATCAGCGCAAAATATGCCATGGAAACTACCCTTCCACCCGGATCGCGATCATCATCTCCAAAACAAAAAAGCTGTTCCATATAAATATCACTTAGCCCGGTAAGCTCGTGCAATATTCTTACCGCGGCGTTGTTTACGCTTTCTGTTTCTTTTACAAAACCGCCCATCAGCGACCACTTGTCTTTCTGTGGCTCAAATTGCCTTTTTATGAATAACCCTTTTAAATGCTTGCCATCAAATCCAAAAATGATACAATCAATAGCAAGCAAAAGCCGATCGTTGTTTTTATACTGAATGATGCTCATAGATAAGTTCAATATTTTTCACATATAAAAAACATGGCAAACTTTTACCGGTTTATTCTGCTACCAGAACTTAACATACAGTGCCGCGATTAATAATACCGTTACCATTATCAGTGCCAGTGTAGATGGCCTGAGTTTGAACATACCTTTGTCAATTGAAAAAGCTTTCGGATTTATTTTTGGTCCGCCCAGGCTTATAGCTATCATTACAATCATCGTAAACATAAATGATAAGCCCATGCAGATATGGAATGGAATAATGTACGCATCCTTACCGTTTCTTATTGTATGAAAGGCGGTGTATAAGAAAGTCTCGTTTCCAAATAATTGTGGCGCAAATTCATTAAACAGTACCGACAACCCAAACCCGGTGATGACACCCACAACTGCTGCTGCACCTGTTGTTCTCTTCCAGAACATGCCCAGGAAGAACATCGCAAAAACACCAGGGCTTATATAACCTGTGTATTGCTGAATAAAAGTAAACCCGCCTTTGCCACCGATGCCCAGGGTATCATTCCAGGTAAACAACACAGCCACTATCATTGCCACAAACACGGCCACCCGCCCGGTAGTGACCAACGTTTTCTGATCGGCCGCTTTGCCAAAATATTTCTGGTAAATATCAAGTGTAAAAATGGTGGAGATACTATTTACCTTACCTGCCAATGATGCCACGATGGCGGCAGTGAGCGCCGCAACTGATAATCCTTTTAAACCTGTTGGCAAAAAGGTTAGCACAGCAGAATATGCGCCGTCTTTACCACCTACTAACTGTGGCAGGTAACCGCCTTTTGCAAGTACGAATGCGGCAATACCCGGAAGCATTACTATCAACGGCATCATTAATTTTAATAACCCGGCGAACAAAATACCGGTGCGCGCAGTTTGCAAATCGGCACCCAGGGCCCTTTGCGTAATATACTGGTTGCAACCCCAGTAATTAAGATTGATGATCCAGATACCTGCCAGGTAAGAGAGCAAGCCGGGGAAAGTTATGTATTTATCAATGTCATTTTGAGAAGAAGTCGCCCCTGGTCTTGGTATTATCATCTTAAAATGTTCCGGCGCCTGGTGAATCAATTCTTTAAAACCAGCGATAGCGCCACCGCCTACGCCAAACTTTTCACTAACAACCGTCAATGCTATATAAGAAGTAACGAGGCCGCCAAATATAAGTACCGCCACCTGGATAACATCTGTGTACGCAACAACCTTCATACCACCCAATGAAATAAGTAAGGCAAAAAAAGCCAGCCCTATCATGATAATGTGAAGATATCCTCCACCGGCAATTCCGTTGATGGCTACTGCACCAAGATATAGTATAGAAGTTAAATTAATAAATACATAGAGGAAAAGCCAGAATACAGCCATAATCAGCGCTACAGAATCATTGTACCTGTCTTTTAAAAATTGTGGCATCGTGTATATCTTGTTCTTGATGTACACCGGTATAAACCACACTGCAACAATAATCAGGGCGATGGCAGCCAACCATTCGTATGCCGCAACTGCAATTCCAAGAAAAAAACCTTCGCCACTCATGCCAATGAACTGCTCTGCAGAAATATTGGAAGCAATTAATGAGGCCCCGATGGCCCACCAGGTAAGTGTTCCTTCTGCAAGAAAAAATGCTTTTGCATCATGCTCATTCTTTTTTCGCTTGAGATAGATAGAATAACCGTACCCGGCTACGATAATAAAATAAATGATGAAGACCATGTAGTCTGTAAAGGCCAGATTCTTGTTCATAAGCAATGCGTCGTTTATTTGTTAAGATGTTGTGCAATTATTATTACTTTCTCTCTCTCTCTTTCGTGAATCGTCAGGCGTGGGTGAGTAAGCTCACGTCGCTCATTTCACGAAGAACGAAACAAGGATTCTAAAATACACGATCTATTTATAATACACCTCGTTCCAGCGTAATTCATTTTTGAAATCGTACAAATTAGTGTTTTTACCAATCAGCACATATTCAATATTGGCCATTTCTGCAAAATCCTGCAGATTCTCTGCACTTAGGTTCTGGCTGTAACATGTGTGATGTGCACCGCCGCCAATTATCCATGCCGCACAACCGGTTTTCATATCCGGGTAGGGTTTCCATAAAACCCTTGCTACGGGAAGCTTTGGTAAACTTTGAATGGGGTCAACAGCTACCACTTCATTTACTAATAACCGAAAACGATTGCCCATATCAATAATAGAAGCATTGATGGCAGTACCTGCGGCTGAATTAAACACCAGTCTAACCGGATCTGCTTTACCACCAATACCCAGCGGATGTACTTCGCAGGAGGGTTTACCCTTTGCAATAGATTCACATATCTCCAGCATGTGCGAACCGAGCACCAGCTCATTGTTTGGATCGAAATGATACGTATAATCTTCCATGAAAGAATTGCCACCCTTTAAACCGCTGCCCATTACTTTCATGGCACGTACCAGTGCACACGTTTTCCAGTCGCCTTCTCCGGCAAAGCCATAACCTTTGCCCATTAAACGTTGTGCTGCAATCCCCGGCAATTGTGCCATGCCATGCAGGTCTTCAAACGTATCTGTAAAACCTTTGAAATTTCCGTCTTCTAAAAAAGCCTGCAGTCCAATTTCAATCTTTGCTGCTTCGCGTAACGATTGATGCTGCCCGGCACCTTTTGCAAGCGATGGCGCCAATGAATAACTATCCGCATATTCTGTTACTAATTTGTCAATCGCTGCATCACTTGTTTCATTGATCACTTTTACCAAATCACCAATGCCATAGGTGTTAACCGAGTATCCAAATTTTATTTCGGCTTCTACTTTGTCGCCTTCTGTTACCGCTACATTGCGCATATTATCTCCAAAGCGCGCAAATTTAGCGCCCTGCCAATCGTGCCAGCCAGCCGCTGTTCTTGACCATCCATTTATCTGCTCCAATACCTGCACGTCTTGCCAATGACCGGCAACTACTTTACGGTTGATGCGCATGCGGGTCATCATAAAACCAAACTCACGATCGCCATGTGCGCTCTGGTTAAGGTTCATGAAATCCATATCAATACTGGCCCATGGTATATCACGATTGAACTGCGTATGCAAATGAAGCATGGGTTTTTGCAGGATTTTCAATCCGCCAATCCACATTTTAGCGGGCGAGAACGTATGCATCCAACTAATGATACCAATACAATTTTTGGTTGTGTTCGCATCCTGGCACACGCTATAAATTTCTTCAGCCGATTTTACTGTTGGCTTCCATATAACAGTTACGGGTACCTGCTGTGCTGCATGCAGTGATGCGGCTATTTTCTGCGCATGTTCTGCTACCTGCTTTAACGTTTCGTCGCCATATAAATGCTGACTGCCGGTTACAAACCAAACTTCGAAAGTCTTGAGATTAATCATGTATGCTGTTTTACTTTTATTCAATTTATACGGTTACCAGATCAACCTTGCATGGGTTGCAATTGCCTTGCCTTCTGTTCCCCGGGTTGCACCCGGGGCTATTCAGTTAAGCCCGCCGTGCTTGTTCCCGTACATCATTCACTACTCACCATTTCAGCACTCACTGCTCAGAACTCACCACTGACGTCTCACGATTCACGATTTATTTCGCCAGCAAATCTATCCCCATAATCTTTTCCGGGAACCATATCATCATTTCTCCTTTGCCCCTGTTTGCCCAACTGTAATATGGAATGGCAGTAAAAGATTGTTTTACGGT
>JBDUAY010000476.1:0-4398 GCA_040004415.1 Bacteroidota bacterium
CCCATCAGTTTTAACAGAAATAATATAGCTGCTGAATTTTTTAACCGGGTTTATTAGACCCGGTTATTTTTTTTCATGACCCCGTTTACATGTACTGACATGTTCGTTGTACTTCGTAATTCACGCAACAACCATCATAAGCTATACTGATGTTAATCAGCTAACGGGTATTTACGCAGTGCTACCTTACATCAATAAATCACTTATTAAATATTAAATAATAATGACACGTTGTACTTTTATAAAAAATCTCCTGCTGTTGGTTTGTATTCATGCAGGCGCCGCCTCCATGGCCCAGGTAAAATATTATGCAAAGGATGACCTGCAAATCGTGATCAGTGGCACATCAACCATGCATGACTGGGATATGAAAACCAGTAAAGGTGAAAGTAATGCAACCGTTACATTGAATGATGCAGGTCAGTTATCGGGTTTAACGGCGCTCAGCTTCACTGTGCCTGCAGAAAGCCTGAAGAGCGACCACAAAAGCATGGATAAAAATGCGTATAAAGCGCTAAAGACAAGAGACCATACTACCATTTCATATACCATTAGTTCCGCTAGCATTAAACCTGGTGGTGCTATCCTCTGCCAGGGTAAATTATCTATTGCAGGAACGACACTGGACAGCGACCTGACCGCTACCGGGCTGGTAAATGCAGATAAAAGTATTTCTGTAAAAGGCAGCAAAAAAATAAGCATGTCAGCATTTAACATGACCCCTCCCAGTTTTATGCTGGGAACCGTTAAAACAGGCAACGATGTAACCGTTCACTTTAATTTGACGCTCAGAAAATAATCTTGTTCATTTTTTCCAAATAAAAATTTTATGCATTACAAAAGACATCACATCACGCTGTTGCTCATATTGTCTGGTTTTTTGCCGTTGTTGCTAACAGCACAACAACCAACGATTTCGAATTTGCGTCCGTATGATAAATCAGGTATCAATGTTTTTGAAGATCCAAAAGACAGTGCAGCTGTTTTCAATGGTATTAAAGTAAAATTTGGCGCTGGATTTACGCAGCAGTTTCAAAACCTGCACCAGAAAAATCCTGGTGCACTCAATAACGAAACAGGCTCGTTTACAAACGGTGTGTCTTCACCCGGCAACAAATTGAAACCAGTTACCGCCGGTTTTCAAACGGCACAGGCTAACTTATATATGGATGTACAACTGGCAGACGGTATACGTTTAAATATTACCAGCTATCTTTCCTCCAGGCACCACAATGAAACATGGGTAAAAGGAGGCTACATACAGTTTGACAAACTTCCTTTTAAGGGTCAGGTATGGAGCGACCTCATGAAGGTGACTACCATAAAGATTGGTCATTTTGAACTGGATTACGGCGATGAGCATTTCCGCCGGAGCGATGGTGGCCAGGCGTTATATAATCCATTTATGGAAGGAAATATAATGGATGAATTTGCCACTGAAATTGGCGGGCAGGTAATGGTAAGAAAAAATGGCTGGTTTGGTATCGGTGGTCTCACCAGCGGTATGATCAAAGGAAGTGTTGACTCATTATATAAAGCAGCCAATCCGGACAATGATTTGCATAAAGCACCTTCGCTCCTGGTGAAAGCAGGATTTGAGAAACAACTTGCTCCATTTGTAAGCGTACGGATAAGCGGTTCATACTATGGCAACCAGAGCAGTGGGGGTAATACATTATTTGGTGGAGATCGTTCCGGTTCCAATTACCAGTTTATTATGGAACAGAATTCCAATAATCCATCCAGCACAACAGGTTCCGGTTCTCCCCTGGCGTTCTCCGGGCGTTTCAATCCGGGGTTTACTAAAAAAATCAATGCTGTTATGTTAAATGGTTTTCTAAAAGTACATGGACTTGAGCTCTTTGGAACGTATGAGACAGCTGCCGGCAGAACTTCCAAAGAAGAAACGGATCGAAAGGTAACCCAGTATGCCGCCGATGCAGTCTACCGGTTTGGTGCAACCGAAAATTTATTTATAGGTGTTCGCTATAATGCAGTGGCGGCTGTGCTTGCAGACAATGCAACCGGTATGGGAGCCGGTCCGATAGATTACAATGGCACTGTACATATCAATCGTTTTGCAACGTCAGCTGGATGGTTCCTTACAAAAAATATTCTTATGAAGGCTGAATATGTTGTGCAGCAATATAAAGATTTCCCTGGTGCAGATTATCGCGCAGGCGGCAAGTTCAACGGCTATGTAATAGAAGCTCTTGTAGGATTTTAAATGTTGTATACTGCTGTTAAATAGTGAAAGCCGGGCTTAATTTGAATCCCGGCTTTTCGTATATAAAGTTTTCCTTCTCTCATTTATTTGTATGGCATTTAAAAACAACATCCTTGTCTTGTGTGCGTGTGGCATTATTATGTTGTTTTTTATTGCAGGTATGCCGCTACCGGCATCTGCAATAAAATGGCTAATACTAAAAGAATGTATGGTACGGGTAAATGGAACTACAAATATTAACAAATTTGCCTGTACAGTTGCTGGTTATTCTAATAGCGATACGGTTACCTGTTCTACCGGTAAAACAAGTAGCGGCAGTATTGATATGAGCGGTGATGTTGCACTTCATGTTTTCAATTTTGACTGCGTCAATACGATGATGACGAAAGATCTCCGGAAAACACTGAAGGAAAAAGAATACCCGCTTTTCTTTATTCATTTCATTTCAATGGAACGATACCCGCGCTTAAAACCATCCGCTGAATGCATTACCGGTTTGGTAAGTATTGAATTGGCCGGCGTAAAAAAACTGTTCACAATAAATTATACAATATCAATGGATGAAAAGGGAATTATCGGGCTGTCGGGTATGCAAACCATTCATTTTTCAGACTTCAATCTTATGGCGCCCCGTAAATTGGGTGGTATGATAAAGACCAGCGATAAACTGGAAGTAGAATTCCTGGTTCATTGCAGGATAATTAAATAAACTATTATGTACGACGACCATATTAAACAGGCGGGCCTGAGAGAGAAAATCATTACTGCGCATCAGGCGGCTTGCTTATTTGAAAACAATATGGTGGTTGTTGCAGCGGCCTCACCAAAGCTGGTGAAAGTGTTCCACAAAAGTATCAATGCTGATGAGGTTATGGTTACTGACCAGTACTTGTCAGAACCATTGAAAAGTTACACCGTCTTGCACCACGGGAAAGAGCAAAATTAATTATCAATAATTGCACACATCCGGATTACAAAGATGCATTGATGGATTATTACAACAGGGCCTTGCGAAGAGGCGGACATACACCACATATCCTGGAAGAAGCATTCAGCTGGCACAAGCAATTGCGGGAAACCGGCGCTATGAGAAAAAGGACAGTCTACGCTTTATAGATTTTTTAGTCTTATTTACAAACTATTAATGTTAGCTACGGATTCATCTTTGCAAATACAATTCCTGCAATACAAGCCTGCACCAGGCCGTACAAAAACCAGGTGATAATCATTGTCAGTGTAATATCAAGTGAACTAAACGTGATCCACATCACCGGGATCAACGCAATGATGCCGTATACAAATCCGAATTCCAATCCCCTCAAAATAAAATGCCCTTTAAGAACCGTTTTAAACCTTTCCCAAAACCATGAGAGCGCTAAACTGATAACAAAAGCATGCAGGTAAAATAATATATCCCTGCTTCCGCCAGAATTAAACAATGGATTATTGTACTCAGTAAACAGTGACGGGAAATATTTTATTGCCAGAAACAAGCCGCCATAACTTATTACAAATAAAACAACGCCTGCAACCAGCCCCGGGAACAAGATTTTTTTCATGATAATATCTAATTATTGCAGATCAGTATGTTAAACACCGCTGCAGTCTCTTTAACCAGTATTTCGTTTCTCCCTGTTTCCTTGCGGCATTTCTGCTATCTGTAATGGTTGGTCAAAGGCGCGAACCGCAGCCGCTTTTATTGTTTTTGGCAACCGGCTATTCATATTGCCGGAGATTTGTTAGAGATGTAAAGTACCGAAGCTTCCATCCGCTTTATATGACGGGCGTCATAAGAAAAGCTGCTCCTGGTTAATGTTGATATTCTTCCCAGTTCCGTTAACGTTTCCAGCGAATCCGTTAGTTATAAAAAAACACCCCGGAAAGCCCAGGGCGAATGGATATAAAAATTACAGTGTTACAATTACAGAAAGGTATTGATTAAATTTTAGCCAGACAGGCAAAGGATATTACGAATTCCTTATCAAAAATAGACGCAGCGTTGGGAACAATTAACAAGCTCTAAACATGGCTGCTCAACCTTTTTTCTCCAAAAGCCTGTTGCCACACACGTTGGTCCTCACTGGGAAAATATTTGTCCTTTAATTCCGTCAGGCCACCTGCCATTCGGTCCAGGCCGTTTGTTAATTTAGTTCTTGTTTGAGAACCTTTAG
>JBDUAY010000104.1:0-14917 GCA_040004415.1 Bacteroidota bacterium
CATTTCTTCAAATGAAAGTGTTATTTGCTTATGGTCCTGCATATGGGATGTAGTACGGCAAAGATAATGACAATAGCTATTAGCTTTTAGCCTTTAGCTGTTAGCAATTATCCCCATAAAATAAATAAGAAAGCTGTTAGCTGCTAGTTTTAAGTCTAACAGAAAAATGCTGTCTGTTCCCTTTCAAATTTTTGATTTCTATATAATATATTACAAAAGGAATAGTAACTTCTTTTTAATACGAAACAAACAAACAACTAACGGCTAAATGCTAACGGCTATTCTAATCAAAGCTTTGATTCGGCGAAGCTGCCATCTTTAACAGCCTGTCGTATTGCTCCGGCGTAAGATCATTATAAAAGAAATAAACAGGGTCAAGGTGCTGGCCATTCTTATGTACTTCGTAATGGCAATGCGGGCCGGTACTTTTCCCCGTACTTCCCACCCATCCTATAATTTCACCACGTTTTACTTTTTGCCCGGCATGCACTTTTACACGCACCATATGCCCGTATAAAGTCTCATATCCGTAACCATGATTTATTACCACGTGGTTTCCATAACCATTGCCGGTATTGCCCCCGGTGACAACCGTTCCATTGGCCGTTGCATAGATAGGTGTGCCCTGCGGAGCTGCAAAATCAAGTCCGGCATGCATCTTAACGGTTTTATATACCGGATCGATGCGATAGCCAAAGCCGGAAGCAATGCGGCTAAGATCTTTATTACTGACCGGCTGAATAGCAGGTGTACATGCCAGTAAGACTTCTTTGTTTTTTATGAAGCCGCCAATTTCGTCGAAAGATTTATTTTGAAAAGCAACCCGTTGGGTAAGATTGGAAAGTGAGGCAGCGATGGAACCGGATAGATCGCTCTGGCTCATGCCCTGCACCAACTGCTCTTCTTTTTGCTTTTCCATGGCTTTGGCACGGGCGCTGTCTGGTATTGGGTTGGCTTCAAAAATAGCACGGTAAACATTGTTGTCACGTTTCTCCAAATCAGCCATTTGCTGTTGCAATTTTGCTACTCCGTCATTCAGCACATCATACTTTTCTTCAGCAGATTCATATTGTTGTCGCAGTAATTTTTCTTTGGGGGAATCTACATATTTGAACGCCACAGAAACGATAATGATGGCGGTAACCACCGAGGCTGCAATAAAACCAAGCACGCGCAACAGCTTTACCCGGAGTGGGGTCTCCAGTTTTTCATATCTGAGTGTATTGGTGTTATAGTAGTACTTAATTTTTTTCATACCCGCTATGGCAGAAAACTAATATTAGCGACCGTTATTGTATATAATGCCTGAACTTACGGTTTTTATTTGGTTTTCAGCCGGTGCCCGCCTGTAAACCGGGCCTGTTAATGGTCTGCCTTACACCCCTAATCCTTACCTTTGCCACGCTTTAAAAAATCACCCGTATAATCAAATATAGCCCTAAGGCGGGCAACTAACAACCAAAGATTGTTCCAGTATGTTAACCAGTGCAGCCATTCGTCAAAAGTTTTTGGATTTCTTCCGGTCAAAGGGCCATACCATTGTTCCCTCCGCGCCCATCGTTATTAAAAATGACCCTACTTTATTGTTTACCAATGCGGGCATGAACCAGTTTAAAGATTATTTTTTAGGCAACCGGCAACCGGAGTATACCCGTGTGGCTGATACCCAAAAATGTTTGCGGGTGAGCGGCAAGCACAACGATTTGGAAGAGGTGGGCGTTGACACGTACCACCATACGATGTTTGAAATGCTGGGCAACTGGAGCTTTGGTGATTATTTTAAAAAAGAAGCCATTGCCTGGAGCTGGGAGTTGTTAACGGAAGTGCTGGAACTGGATAAGCACCGTTTGTACGTAACCATTTTTGAAGGTGACCACAAAGAAGGCCTGGCGAAAGATGAAGAAGCATTTAATGAATGGAAAAAAGTAATTGACGGGGACCGCATTCTATTGGGCAATAAGAAAGATAATTTTTGGGAAATGGGCGATACCGGGCCCTGTGGCCCCTGCACAGAAATACATGTTGATTGCAGAAGCGAAGAAGAAAGAAAACTGGTAGATGGAAAAACATTGGTGAACAACGATCACCCGCAGGTGATAGAAATCTGGAACAATGTATTTATGCAATTCAACCGGTTGAAGGATGGAAGCCTGCAACCACTACCGGCAAAACACGTTGACACCGGAATGGGGTTTGAAAGGCTTGTGCGCGTGATACAGGGTAAGACATCCAACTATGATACCGATGTTTTTACCGGAACAATTGAAGCGATAGAAAAGATAGTTGGAAAAAAATATGATTTCAGCGATAGCAAACAAGCAGTTGCATTTCGGGTACTCGCAGATCATATCCGGGCCATTGCATTTTGTATTGCGGATGGTCAGTTACCCTCTAATACAGGCGCTGGTTATGTGATAAGAAGAATTTTACGCAGGGCAGTACGGTATTATTATTCTTATCTCGGTTATAAACAGCCGTTGTTGTTTCAATTGATGCCGGTGCTGGCGGAACAATTCAAAAATGTTTTTTCAGAACTAACTTTTCAATTGGGTTTTGTGACGAAGGTGGTGAAAGAAGAAGAAGAGGCGTTTATGAGGACGTTGGAAAAAGGACTAATAAAAATTGAAATGTTTAACGCACTCGATAGGTTTAAACTATTCGAAGAAGGAAAAATGGAAGCTAACATTTTGCCAGGAAAAATTGCGTTTGAACTTTATGACACATTTGGTTTCCCGTTAGATTTAACCAGATTAATTGTGGCTGAAAAAGGCTTAAGTGTAGACGAAGCAGGATTTGAATCGGAAATGCAACAACAAAAAAACCGCTCCAAAGCTGCAGGCGTAGTTGATACTGAAGACTGGATAACTATTATCGAAAATGTGTCCAATACATTTGTTGGTTATGATGTTTTGGAAACTGAAAGCAATATTCTTAAATACAGGAAAGTAAAAGCAAAAGGCAAAGAGTCTTACCAAATCGTTTTAGACAACACACCTTTCTATGCAGAGAGCGGTGGGCAGGTGGGCGACACAGGTACATTGTTCATTAATAATGAAGAATTAATAATTACCAATACTAAGAAAGAAAATGACCTTATCATTCATTTTGCAGATACCATTCCGGCTGATTTGCGTGGAGAAGTAATTGCGAAAGTTGATACAGCCCGCAGAAACAAAATTGCTGTCCATCACAGTGCCACGCATCTTTTACATGCCGCATTACGTGAAGTGCTCGGCACACATGTTGCGCAAAAAGGATCGCTGGTAAGTGAAGAGCACCTGCGTTTCGATTTTTCTCATTTCTCAAAAATGACGGACGATGAAATAACGAAGGTGGAAGACATCGTCAACGAAAAAATAAGAGAAAATATTCCGGTCGTTATAAAGCAATTCCCAAAAGAAGAAGCCCTGAAACTGGGTGCGATGGCGTTGTTCGGAGAAAAGTACGGGGATATTGTGCGGGTTGTGATGATCGACCCCAACTATTCAGTAGAACTATGTGGCGGTACGCATGTGGGCGCTACGGGTGAACTCGGCTTTTTCAAAATCAAACAGGAAACAGCGGTGGCTGCTGGTGTAAGAAGAATAGAAGCGGTGTCCGGCGCAGCGGCGCAAATATATATCTTCGAAGAATTGTCGCAATTGCAGCTGGCAAAAGATCAATTAAAAAATCCGGCGGATTTGGGCAAAGCCATTGACCATTTACTTTCAGAAAATAATGCCCTGAAGAAAAAGCTGGAACACCTGGAAGATCGTATGCTGGTGGGGATCCGAAATGAATTGTTACACAAAGATGAAATCATCAATGGCGTAACATTTGTGGGCACCATCATAGAGGTAAGCAATGCGGATGCGTTGAAAAAACTTTGTTTCGACTTAAAAAGCAAGTTGCATGATCACGTTGCCGTACTTTGTGCGAATATTGGCGGCAAGCCTTTTGTTGCTATTGGGATGTCTGATACAGTAGCTGCTGCAAAAAACCTGGATGCCGGTAAAATTATTAAAGAGCATGTAGCACCGCTAATAAAAGGCGGCGGCGGTGGGCAAAAAACACTCGCTACTGCTGGCGGACAAGACGCAAGCAACCTGCAGCAGGTCATTGAAAAAGTAAAAAGTTTGCTTTGATAATGAAACGCCCCGGACTTAAGGCGCGGGATTATTGCAGAACAACACCGGTCTGGAAGTTTTTATCTTGAGCAAAAAAAAGGGCGAACTCTATTCGCCCTGATTAAATATGATTTGGTTACGGCAAGCCGTTACTTAAACACTTTCCGTTTCATTTTATACATATCTTTTATCCATCCGATACTGGCAATAATAACAACCAGGCTAAAAATCATACACGCAATTGAAAAAACGCCGCTGGCGACGCTCATCGTTGAAAACATACAGACTGGGTTTAGGTTTGCGCGACTGCCGGCCCCGCGGTTCAATTTACAAATACCACTTCTAATAGCAGAAAATGTACGGCGAAATTATATTAATTTCTCCAAAAACATGCGGCTCCCGGCAAAAGACGCCAATCTACCGCTCATCAATTTAACACTTCCGAAAGTTTTCGTAATTAATAAAATCCCCTTATATTTGAAGTACGAAAAAAAACGTAGACAAATTTTATCATTCAAAACTATCAAGGTATGAAACAATACTTTTTAAAAATAGCCGGCGCACTTGCTTTTGCTTTTATTACAACCGGCGCACTTGCCCAGGAAGATGCAAAAGAATCGTCCACCACCACTATTCACCGCAATGACGATATTATTATTATCAAGCCTAAAACAAATGTTGATACTAAAATCAATATAGAAATTAAAGGTGGTGATGTTATGGTAAATGGCAAACCGTTATCAGAATATAAAAGTGATGACGTGAGTATTTCCAAACGCAAGCAAATGCAGCTGGAAATAGACAACATGCGGCTTGGAGAATTGCAGGCGGCGCCCCGCACCAGATTTCGTGGTGGTGCAAATGCGTATGGTTATGGCAGTTCAGATAATATGACAATTACCACTTCAAATGGCAACAAAGCATTTTTGGGTGTTGGCACAGAAAAAAATGAAGAAGGCGAAGGCGTAACTGTAACCAGTGTCTCAGATGAAAGTGCTGCTGAAAAAGCAGGCTTAAAAGAGGGGGATATTATTACAAAACTGAATGATGTTAAAGTAAATACACCAGGAGAACTAACCAAAGCCATCGGCAAGTTTAACCCGGATGAAAAAGTTACGGTTACGTATAAAAGAGATAAAAAAGAACAGAAGGCAACGGCAGTATTAATGAAAAGAAAAAGTAGCTCTTTTACGCTGAATGCACCATACCAGGCTTACAAAAATTTCAATTTTGATAATAATAACTTCAATTTTAGTTGGGGTAAACCAAGATTAGGTCTTAAAGCACAAGAAACAGAAGACGGAAAAGGATTGAAAGTATTAGACGTAGACGATGAATCAGCCGCAGAAAAAGCCGGCATCAAAGAAGGCGATATCATCACTACCTTCGACGGTACCGAAGTAAACAATATTGATAAACTGAGAGAATTATCCAAAGCCGCTATCGATAAAGGCCATTTCATGGTTAAGCTTACCCGCGATGGTAAGCTGCAGGAACTCGAAGTAAAAATCCCGAAAGATTTGAAGACAGGAAGCCTGTAGAAAGCACCGGGTATTAAGTATGGAGATATAATATTGAGACAGACAGGTTTCATATTACCGGGGCCGTCATTTTGAATACTACATACTAAAATACTTCTGGATATACTGCCATCACGCCCGGCGTGGTGGCTTTTTTTTTGAGACAACCGATCCAAAAACATCAAAAGAAACGCTTTGTCATCATAAAAACCATTACAATCTGCGTTCTATTTATCATCCAAATCCGTGTGCCAATTCTTTAATCCTGAACGGGCAGGAAAATTAACCCTGATATGGTACTTTTGTGGACGCTTAAAGCGTGAGGCGTAAGGCGTGGACAAGAACAAAGCACAAAGTTTATGACGGATTACGATAAATATGAAACAGTGATTGGCCTGGAGGTGCATGCACAATTACTTACAAAAAGCAAATTATTCTGCGGAGACAGCGCTTCTTTTGGTGCTGAACCCAATACACATATCAGTGAAATAACACTCGCCTATCCGGGTACACTGCCAAAATTAAACAGGCAGGCAGTAGAACTCGCCATCCGTCTCGGACTGGCATGTCATTGTGAGATTGAGTACAAAAATTATTTCGCCCGTAAAAATTATTTCTATCCTGATCTCGCCAAAGGATACCAGATATCTCAGCACACAACGCCCATTTGTAAAGGCGGTTATGTAGCCATCAGACTGGGTGACGGGCAGAAGCAAGTTCAGCTAAACCGTATTCACCTGGAAGAAGATGCTGGCAAAAGCATGCATGATTTAGATGATAATAACAGTTGTATTGATTACAACCGTGCCGGCGTGCCCCTGGTTGAAATTGTAACCGAGCCCGATTTGCACAGTGCAGAGGAAGCGAGTGCGTATATCACAGAATTGCGGAAACTGGTCCGGTACCTGGATGTATGCGATGGCAATATGGAGGAAGGCAGCATGCGGTGCGATGCCAATGTTTCTATTCGATTAAAAGGAGAAAAAGAACTGGGCGTAAAGGTGGAAGTAAAAAACCTGAATTCAATCCGTAATGTGCGCAAGGCAATTGAATTTGAAGTAAAGCGTATGATTGACCTGGTTGAAAAAGGTGAAGCTATTTTGCAGCAAACAAGAAGTTTTGATGCAACAAACGATTCCACCTTTGCGCTACGCAGCAAGGAAGAAGCAAATGATTACCGTTATTTTCCGGATCCTGACTTACCCCCATTTATTGTTAGCAAAGAACAATTGAACAGCATAAAAGAATCAATGCCGGAACTGCCGGAGTCATTGATTGAAAAATATAAATCAACGCTTGCGCTCAGCGATTATGATGCAAGAGTAATTTGTGATGATAAAGAGACCATCGCTTATTTTGAAGGGTTGATAAAAGAAACCAATCATTACAAGGCCGCAGCCAACTGGATAACAGGGCCAATAAAATCTTTTTTGAATGAGCAGTCCATTCAAATTGATTCATTTCCTGTTCAGTCCAAAACATTAGCTGCATTAATTAATTTGGTAGAGGATGGCAAGTTGAGCTTCTCCGTAGCTTCTTCAAAATTATTACATGCATTGATTGAAAATAAATCGACCGATCCGCTGCAAACAGCTATCGCTTTAAATCTATTACAGGATTCAGATGCAGGTGCTATCGCTGGTTGGGTAGATGAAGTATTGGCTGGCATGCCGGATAAAGTAGCTGAATACAGGAAAGGAAAAAAAGGATTGATAGGTCTGTTTATGGGAGAAGTAAAAAAAATATCGAAAGGAAAAGCCGATCCTAAAGTAGCAACTCAATTATTAACAGAGAAGCTGAATCAGTAAACTGTTGGTGAGAACGCCAGCAATGACGCTGAAATTGTTCTTTTAGATAACTGGCAGAAGGCGTCTTAATTGTTTGGTAGATCAAAACAAGAAGCCAGGTTTTATTACCTGGATCTTTTGATCTGCCAGGTTCTAAACCTGACTTCTTAAATCTGGTGTCCAATATATGTTCAGTTCTCCGCTGTTGAATGTTTTCACCAACAGTAGAATATAATTTTATTAAAATCTTTTTATGCAAAGAAAAATTAGTGGTCTTGCAGTTTGTATGTTATTGTCATTATCCTGTTTGCTTTCCTGTACTACTCAAAACAAAGGTGGGTTTACCGTAAGTGTTACGTATAAAAATGCAGATAAAATGGTGCCGCAAAATTATGATGACAATTTGCGTGACTCTGCCGTTTCCGTGGGCAACATTCATATTTATTTAGAGGAAATTCCTTATGGTGGGGACATGCATCCGATATTACTTGATTCATTTACATTAAAAGGCAAAGAAGGCCAGTTTGATTTAAAAGGCAACGGCAAAGAAGAAGGCATTTACCAGGTACTGGTAGAAAAAGGGCCCGTAATCCTGGTGATAAATGATGTACAAAAAATTAATGTTGCCATTGATTTAAGCAAAAAAGATAATTACTATACAGTATCAGGTTCAGAAGCGAGTGAACACCTGAAAAGTTTTATTAACAAGTATGACGAAAAAGCGTTCGTCATAAATAATGTACTGGCAGAAATAGATAGTCTTAAACAACTGGGTGGTTCAGATAGTTTGTTGATTGCAGCTACCAACCGTAAAAACCAGGGAATTGTCTCTTTAAATGAATACGTGGCCGCATTTATTGATAAGGCAGATAGTCCGGCGGAAAGTATTTTTGCCCTTGGTTTGGGTTCGCGTTCTTTCCAGGTTGATGAATTTGGAAAATTGTTGAATACAGTGGTAAAAAGATTTCCGAATCATAAAACACTTGCGCAGCTTAAGACCACCTATGATATGCAGCAGGCGCAGGCAAGTAAAAGAACAGAATCCAGTCCCACCTGGACAGGCAAGCAAGCGCCTGATCTGGCATTGCCTTCAACAGACGGAAAGACAATTTCAATATCTTCTTTCCGGGGTAAATATTTACTGGTAGATTTTTGGGCAAGCTGGTGCCAGCCCTGCCGTATGGAAAATCCCAACGTATTAAATGCCTATAAAGAATTTAAAGATAAAAACTTTGCTATCCTGGGTGTGTCGCTCGACAAAACAAAAGACAGTTGGTTAAAAGCTATCCATGATGATCAGTTAACATGGACGCATGTGAGTGATTTGCAATACTGGAACAGCAAGGCAGTAGAAACTTTTAAGTTTGAAGGCATTCCGTATAATGTGTTAATAGACCCGCAGGGGAAAATAATTGCAGAGAGTTTGCGTGGCCCGGCACTGGAGGCCAAGCTACAAGAAGTGTTGCAGTAAGAAAAAAATAAAATCGTGAAAAAGACGCCATCAAACGGCGTCTTTTTTTATTATTGTGCTACCTGATTTTCCAAATACTATTTCGCAAGTGCTTAACAGTTTCTCATTTCAATTCCTTAGATTATAAAAATCATTTATTACTGTCATTTGTAATAATTTAATTAACTTATTTATTTAAATTAGATATTCAATACAAACGCTTTATACTGCAACACTGAACCCAGGGCTTATGAAATCAAAATCTAACAATTTTCTCAATCCAAATGACGATCTTTTATCGGACCATTTATCGCGCATGGTGGATAGATCCCGGATGGATCTGTTCAGGTCGATCAATACTGCTATAGTCACATTATTTTGGGAAACCGGGATAGTGCTGAATGAGTATGCTCTTAAAAATAACAGAAGTGCATTTGATAAAATGTTTATTCCAAAAATTGCGGAACAGTTACATGCAAAATATGGCGCCTGGTTTAATGAAAGGAATTTGAAAGCAATGATGGAATTTGCCCGGCAGTTTCCCGACATGTCCTGCGTAGCAAAGATTGCTTCATTTTTAAGCTGGAAATATATTGTGCCGCTGTTACAAACTGACAATTTAGATGCTACATTGTTTTACAGCAGGCTCGCAATTGAGCAAGGATTAAGCGTAATTAATCTGCGCAAGCAAATGGCTGGCAAGCGGTTTGAAAAACAGCAGGCTGCTAAAAGAAATTATAGAATTCATAAGGAAAAACCGGGCTCTGCCAAAATTGGGACAAAAGTGTTTTCACAAATAATGAAACTGTCGGTAGAACAGGAGTTTAATGGCAATTCAATAATGAAAAATGTTTTTAAGCAACCATTGTTACGATCTTATCGCCGGCTAACAAAACCCTCTGAAGACTCATCCATACGGATGGCAACTCCCAGGAATGCTCCTACTGATCCCGCTGCATTATTTACAGTTTTATCTGCACAGGTTGAAAACTACCGGTACCAGCAAAACAGGTCAATCAACTCAAATTTGAATGTTTGTTTCCGTAAAATTGGTAACCTAATCAACCAGCAAATACGGCTTAAAAAAGACGACAATCATTATTACAAATCAGTTATCCGAAACGCATCAGTACAACTAAAGAAAAAATACGGAAAGAATATCAGTGAAAAGCAATTACGTGAAATGACAATGTTTGCTGAACAATTTAATGGTTTAAATATTGGCGCGCGAATTATTTCGCTAATAAGTTGGGCGCATATCCTGGTTTTATTACCACTGCAAAAACAAGATAAAATATTTTTTTATTCAAAACTGGCGGCAACTCACGGCCTGAGTGCAACTGCTCTGCAGAAGGAAATTGCCAACTATGTTTATGAAAAAAACATTGGAGCAAAAGAAACGATCCATACGAAGAAAGGCCCTTTGCCAGGTGAAATCGAACACACCACTATCAATATTACTGGAGCCGGGAAAAATGGACATACAACAGATACAGTTTCCATCATCTATAACGATAGAAATAAAAACGGCACTTTTATAAATATTTTTAGAAACCCATATCTGTCTTTGCTGGCATGAAAGCCACCAAAATTTGGAATAGCTATTATCACTGGTTGTATAAAATAAACTGCCGCCTCTTTACGGGGCGGCAGTTTATTTTTATACAGCTATAGTTTTTATTTAATTATCGACCGCCAGTTTATTCAGCGACAATTCATTAGATGAAATCGGCCAAATATAACCTACGTCTGAAGGCGCCTTTGATTGAGCGGTTCCTTTAGCGGGTATGGTTTGCAAAAGGCGCATCAGGTCATTGTTGCGCAAGCCTTCGCCAAAAAATTCAATTCTTCTTTCCTTTAAGATAGCATTGGCCAAATCTGTTGAAGTGGCAAAACTTCCAGCGGTAAAGGTAGTAGCAGCATCCGATCTGTTACGCACTGCATTTAAAAGCGCCACAGCCTGGGCATCAATGGTGTTAGTGCTACGCACTTTTGCTTCTGCCAGGTTTAACAGTACTTCTGAATAGCGAATTACAGGAACATAATCAGTATAATTGCCACCTGTTTTGTATTTAGTACACCAATACCTCAGCGTAGAACCGGTACCGGAAGTTGATACAAATGTAGTTCTGCGTTTATCAGTAGCCGTCCAGCCTGGATCAGCTATTATACCCTGGTCGTTCATTGCATATTCTCCATTTCCAACGCCTCCATTGGCGGCAGTTGGCGAAAAGTAATAGCCTAATTGATTTTGTGTACCAGGATAATCGCCTGTTGTATTTGTCATTGGCATTGAAAATATTGACTCGCTGGTTGTGTAGGCTGAAAACACGTTTGCGATGTTAGCCTGTAATGCATTTGCAACGCCAGCGGTTGCGGTAAAAGGCGCAGATGCACTTACAATTTTGTTCGCTTCTGTAATAACATTTGCATATTGCTGCATACTCAGGTAAACCCTTGTCTTAAACGCGATAGCGGTATTGCGGTGCGCCCTGGTTACATTATTATATGAAGCCGTTGAGCCGGTATATGTTAAAGGCAACCCTGTTTCAGCATCATTCAAATCTTTTAAAATTTGCGCGTAAACTTCTGCCACAGAACTTCTCGCCAAATCAGACTGCCCTGCTCCTTTGATGCCGGTAAGTCTTAATGGAACACCGGGTTTTGCTCCATTACCATCTGCAAACGGCCTGGCATAAAATTGCAACAGGCTGTAATAAGAAATGGCACGGATGAGTTTTGCTTCAGCAATATAATTTGCGCCTAATGCGGCTCCTACTACGGTAGTTCCACCGGCGGCCATACCATCCAGAAAAATATTGCAATTATTAATAGTTGCATATACCTGCGCCCATAAATTAACCACGGCAGTTGCGCTGTTGGTTGGGTTGAGTGCCCAAACATCTGACCCTGTAATCAGGTTAGAAGTTTGGTTTAAAAAATCCTCGCCCTTAATATCACCATCAATAACAAAACGGCCACCATAAAAATTGCCATTTTTCATCGTTCCGTACAATGATAATAACTGACCCGAAACACGGGTGGGGGTACTGAAAGAAGATGCATCAGATATAGTTGTCTGCGGAATAGGCGTTAACAATTCCCGCCTGCACGATGTAGTTAACATGGCTCCCACACCAGCCATAAAAAGACATTTATATGTAATTTTCATTGAAGTATAATTTTTTTGTGATTAGAATCCCAAATTTAGTCCTACTAAAATCGTTCTGGCATTTCCGATAGTATTTCTGTCTACACCAGGACCAGTTGTTGTATTACCATTAGAAGACACTTCTGGATCAGGACCAGGATATTTTGTTGCAATGGCTAAATTCTGCCCGCTTACATAAAAACGTATGTTGGTTAATTTCGTTTTTTCCAGTACGTTTCTTGGCAACGTAAATCCTAACGTAAGGTTTTTTAATTTGGCAAAATTACCACTGAATACATTGATGTCAAGCGGCATGGCAGAACCATTTGAAACGTTGTCTCCGTATACTGGCTTCGCATATTTTTTACCTGCATCATCTTTTGCTTTCCATGCATCAGTCAGCACGTCAGAGGCATTTTCCCACCAGCGTTGATCATGCAACCCTGCGTTAGATCCATAATAAACATAGCCACCAAGCTGATAAGTAACCAGGATGCCCAGATCAAAGTTTTTGTAATGAAAATCATTATTGAACCCACCATATATTTTGGGAATCGCATTTTTATACATTACCGCATCAGCAGCTTGTGTAATAGATGTACCACCCGTTGGGCTTACATATTTAGTAGCACCATCAGCAGTAGTAGAATAATTAAACTGTCCGGTTGGAGCATAATACTGGTAATAAACTTTTGTACCGGCAGAATTAACAAAGATTCTTTTGCCGGTGCCGGGATCCACACCAGCTGTCCGGATAACCCATAAATAACCAAGCGATTTTCCCACTTCTGTTCTGTTCACTGTTTCAGAACCAGATGTAGAATATTGCAAATTGGTTAAACCCGGAGCCAGCGAGGTTACTTGATTTTTATTAGTTGTAATATTAAATGAGCTGGTCCAGGAGAAATCTTTACTTTGAATAATGGCTGCATTTAATGACAATTCAATTCCTTTATTATACATCGTACCCACGTTTTGCGGCGGATTAGTTGGCAAACCTGTTGAAGGAGCTTGTGCAACGTAGAGAATCAGGTTATCGATGTTGTTGTCATAATACGCGAATTCTGCGGTCAGTCTGTCTTTGAATAAACCAAAGGAAACCCCTACATCTGTTTTCTTACTGGTTTCCCATTGCAGTATGTTGTTACCTACAGCACTGAACGCAAGTGTTGCGGCTCCGCCATATAAGCCGGAAGAATAAGTAGAATACGGTGAATAGTCGCCGATACCACCAATATTTCCCACTTTACCATAGCTACCCCTCAACTTGAAGCTCGAGAAAACGTTACTAATTCCTGAAGTAGCCCAGAATTTCTCACGGGCAATTTCCCAGCCGGCAGAAACACCCCAAAAATTACCTTTCTTAACACCTAATCCTGAATATTCATCATGACGGGCATTGGCGCTAATAAAATATTTCTTATCAAAATTATAGTTCAGGCGGCCAAAGCTTGATAATAAATAATTTTCTCCCAAAAACAAATCAGCTGCATTGCTGGTGGTAAAGCCTGCCTGCACTACGTTATAAGATGGATCTGATAATGTTTGACGTGTAACACCATAACCGGAAGAAGTGCGCCGGGTTTGTTCAGAACCAATCAAAGCGCTGATATTATGTCTTGAACCAATGGTAAAATCAGCCTGCGCAGTATTGCTCCAAACAGAAGTTTTATATTTTTCTGCACCATCCCACGCATAACCGTTTACACTATAACCATCGCCAGTTAAAGGCGTTTGAAAAATATCATTGTCGATTAACAGGTAATCAATACCATACAAGCTTTTTAATGTCAAAAAACTCAATGGTTTCAATTGTATATATGCATTAGAAGTAATATGGTTGAATTCACTGTTCGACCTGTTCAGGTCAATTGAAGGCACCGGGTTATAATAAGATAAAGTTGATAGCCCTGTTATATTAGCACTTCCAATTGCAGAACCATTAATATTGTAAGATCCATCATTATTGTAAGGAGCTAAAATTGGCGGCAACACAAAAGCCAAGCGGCCCAAACCACCAGTATTAAAGGCTGCGCCATTTAGTGAACCTGAAGACTGTGCAGCCAGGTTTTTTTCATTTGAAAAAGACAATTTAGCACCAATTGTTAAAATTTTGCTCACTTTACTATCGACATTAAATAGTGTATTCAGGCGTTTAAAACCGTTTTTACGTACAATACCCTCCTGGTCTGAATAACCAGTTGAGAAGTAATAAGTTGTATTCTCACTTCCCCCAGACACACTTAAATTATGATTGTGCGAAAAAGCCTGGCGATAAACATAATCGGACCACTTTGTATCTACCGGGGCACCATTCGGCCCTTTTATTGAAGTGTAGGTAATTGCAGACGCCGTTGGATTATTGGCAACAGCGGAAGTCTTAAATGCGATATAATCAGTAGCATTCAATACTTCAGGCAGGCGGTAAGCTTTACTCCAGCTTGCCCAGCCATCGTAGCTAACTTTTGCCTTACCTGCTTTTCCTTTCTTTGTAGTTACAAAAACAACACCGTTCGCCGCACGGCTGCCGTAAATAGCAGTAGCAGCAGCGTCTTTGGCAATATCAATACTTTCAATGTCATTAGGATTGATATTGGCCAGTGGATTACCCGCAGCAGCGGTAGAGCTGTAATTGTCCGTAAAAGATTGAACTCCATCGACGATTATAAGTGGATAAGAGCTTAGGGAAATAGAGTTGGTTCCGCGGATTCTAAAAACCGGGGGCGCGTTTACAACACCGTTCGGAACGGTAATTTGTACCCCAGTTGCTCGGCCTGCCAGTGCCTGGTCAAATGTTTGCACAGGTTTATCAATAACTGCCGTCCCTTTTACTGAAGCCGAATTTCCCGTTTGCTCTTTTCTTCTTTGCGTACCATACCCCACCACTACTACTTCAGATAAAT
>JBDUAY010000477.1:0-4388 GCA_040004415.1 Bacteroidota bacterium
ATATCCCAAATCCTGTTGCGGGCCCTGGTGTTGCAACGCGATATGTGGTTACAGTTGGTAATCAATATAACTGCACGTCGAAGGATTTTGTATTGGTTAATGTTACGCCCAATCCCATAGCAGATGCCGGTCCCGATGCATCAGTTTGCAAAGGAAAAACGTCGGTTAGTTTAAAAGGTAGCGGGGGCGAAAAATATCTGTGGTCGCCGGCCGCCGGACTTTCTGATCCAACCATCGCGCAACCGGTGGCTTCGCCATCGGCAACAACCCTCTATATCGTAACAGTGCGCAATCAGTACAGTTGCAGTGCGTCTGATAGTGTTTTAGTGACGGTATTTACGAATCCGACCGCCAGTGCCGGCCCTGACAAAACCATCTCGGTTGGCCAAAGTATTGTACTTAACGGAACGGCAGGTGGCGATACAAGTTATTTCTGGACACCAGCCCAGTTTATCAGCAATGCTCAAATACTTGCACCAACTGTAAGCCCGGCATACGATATTACCTACACGTTACATGTGGGACCAGAAAATGCATGCGGAACGGCCACCGATGATGTTGTGGTGCATGTAACTACTAATTTAATTATCCCCAATGCTTTTTCACCCAATGGCGACGGCATTAATGATACGTGGAATATTGGCGGCCTGGGATTGTTCGCCGGTGCCGAAATAAAGGTATTCAACCGCTTCGGCCAGGTAGTATTTTATTCCAGAGATTATCCCAAACCATGGGATGGCAGAATCAATGGCAATCCCTTGCCGGCAGGAACTTATTATTACACCCTCGATCGCAAAAAAAATCTTCCGTTTATCAGCGGTTGGGTAGCACTGATACGATAAATTTAAATTTGCGTATACTGGTCCCCGTTATTTAATATATTTACCCTGTGTGATGGCGTCTGCAAGCGGGGGGATAGCTGTATGCAGCAGGCAGGTGAGAAAATGAATGGAACGTTACATGGAATTACTGTCTAACACACTTTTATACAATACTTGCAAATAGAAGTGTTTACCACTATATTTGAAGCTTAGTCAAAAAATCTATTGCCAAGCCCTGCCAGATATACACTGTTTCTATTTTTTATATTGTTTTTAGCAAAAGCAAGTACTGCACAGCTATGTACGGGAAGTCTTGGGGACCCGGTTGTAAACATCACTTTTGGCAGCGGCAGCAATCCCGGCCAACCTTTGCCCGGTTCAGTTACCAATTACATATTTGTTTCAACAGCATGCCCGCAGGATGGATTTTATACAATTGTAAACAGCACGGCTAATTGTTTTAGTGGCACCTGGAACACGGTAACAGAAGATCATACACCCGGAGACGTGAACGGGTATATGATGCTGGTAAATGCATCTGTCAATCCGGGAGTATTTTATTTAGACACTGTAAAAAATCTGTGTGGTGGCACCACCTATGAATTTTCAGCATGGATAACGAGCGTATTAACCTCTTCGGCCTGTAGTGGCAATGGAATCCACCCAAATATTACTTTCAATATAGAAACCACCACCGGTACAGTCATACAAACAATTAATACAGGCAACATCTCCAATCTTTCTTTTACGCAATGGAATCAATACGGAATCTTTTTTACCTTACCCACGGGCGTTAGTGATTTGGTATTGCGTCTTACCAACAACGCGCCAGGTGGTTGCGGAAATGATCTTGCGCTGGATGACATTACTTTTCGTCCGTGCGGCCCGAAAGTAGATGCTGCATTTGTCAATGTGAATGGAACAGGTGATACGGCCAACTATTGCATCACCGATAATAAAACTATTATTATTAACGGAGATGTGCAGACTGGCTATAACAATCCTGCTTTTCAATGGCAGCAAAGTACAGACGGTGGTGCAACCTGGCTCGATATTGCCGGTGAGACAAAAAATACCTACGCGAAAACATTTTCTGCTTCCGGAAAATTTCTATACAGGATGTCTGCAGCGGAATCCGGCAATATAGATATCGCAAGATGCCGGGTAGCATCCAATGTACTCACCATTGTTATTGATGCTATTCCGGTGCCGGCTGCGGGCAATTCTTCACCAGCCTGCGTAAATACGCCGGTTACATTGAGTGCGAAAAATGGTTATACGTATGCATGGGCGGGGCCGAACGGTTTTAATTCTTCTGATTCCACTCCTGTTATTGCATCTGCCACTGTAAACAATACAGGTAAATATTATGTACTGGTAACAACCATCGGGGGATGCAGCAAGCAAGATTCAACCAACGTGTTTATAAGTGCATTACCTCTGGCAAACGCCGGTAATGATACCAGTATGTGCGAAAGCACCAGTATAACATTGCATGCTGCAGGCGGCACCATATATCGCTGGCTACCGGCAACGGGTTTGTCTGATACAACAATCGCAAATCCTATGGCGTCTCCATCCGTAACTACAACTTACACTGTTGCTGTGGGCAACCAGTATTTTTGTTTTTCAAAAGATACCGTTGTAATAACCGTTTTAAAAAAACCCCTGGCCGATGCAGGTCCAGATAAAAAAATAACGGAAGGACAAAGCACATTGTTAAATGGCGTTGCAGGTGGAGACACGGCATCTTATTTCTGGTCGCCACCACAATTTATCAGCAGCACAACAATACTTGCACCAGTTGTAAATCCTGTCAATGATTTTACCTATACCTTACATGTATTATCGGGCGATGGTTGTGGTGTTGCAACGGATGATGTGTTTGTTCGGGTGTTTAAAAAAATAGCCATTCCCAATGCTTTTTCACCCAATGGAGATGGCATCAATGATGTTTGGAATATTGAGGCGCTTGAAACATATCCTGAATCTGACACACAGGTATTTAATCGTTACGGGCAATTGGTTTTTCACTCAAAAGGGTATAATACACCATGGAATGGAACTTATAATGGCAAACCCCTGCCAGTTGGTACGTACTACTACACAATCGACCGAAAAAATAATTTTCCGGTGTTGAACGGATGGATAATGTTAATACGTTAGAGGTATAATGCGTTATTTTTGAAAGATGCACAAAGTGCGGCAACCTTGTATTGCCTGTAAACACATTACGTGTAACAAAACCTGCATAAAGCAAAAACCATTTTGTCTGGCATTAATCTTGAACCTTACACCCTCCGCATAAAAACAATAGGTTTTTTGGAATGTAGATGCTATTTTGTCACCGAATTTAATATTAATGAAAGAATCAAACTTGTTTTTTAGTTCTGAAGATGAAATGGATTTCATGCCCATTATACCCTTAAATGAAAATGAAAGCGATGACGGCCAGGAAGTAGTGATACCAACAGAATTACCCTTGTTACCACTTCGGAATACCGTCTTATTTCCCGGTGTAGTGCTCCCAATAACAGTGGGCAGGGATAAAAGTATAAAGGCTGTAAATGAAGCATATAAGGCTGACAAATTGGTAGGTGTAATTGCGCAAAAAGACAGTACCATAGAAGATCCTGCCATTACTGACCTGGAAGATATTGGCACCGTTGCTAAAATTGTGAAATTGATAAAGATGCCCGATGGCGGCACCACTGTCATTATACAGGGAAAACGCAGATTTAAAATTGGCACTATTACCCTGGAAGATCCGTTCTTTAAAGCCACCGTTCAATTACTGGAAGAAGAAGAAGCGCCCAAAGACCAGGACTTTGAGGCCTATGTTTCTAATATCAAAGAGCTGGCTGCGCAGATAATCCAGTTATCGCCCAACATTCCTTCTGAAGCATCTATTATTTTAAAAAATATTGAAAACCCAGCTTTTCTGATACATTTTGTAAGCAGCAACCTCAATACCGGGTTGGCAGAAAAGCAACAGATCCTGGAGATAAACCATATTAAAAGCAGGGCCGATATACTGATGCAGTTATTGCAGCGTGAATTGCAATTTGCAGAATTAAAAAATAAAGTAACCAATAAAACAAGAACAGAATTAGACAAACAGCAACGCGAATACTTTCTGCAGCAGCAGATGAAAAGTATTAAGGATGAATTGGGTGGAGATTCCAATGATCGTGAAATAAAAGAATTGCAGAAAAAAGCCGAGACAAAAAAATGGCCCAAAGCTGCAAAGGAAATGTTTCAGAAAGGCATTGAGAAATTAGAAAGAATGCATCCCAGCACGCCTGATTATTCGGTTGTATACAACCATGTTGATCTATTGCTTGAATTGCCCTGGGAAGATTATACAAAAGATATGTATGATCTTAAAAAAGCAAAAAAAGTATTGGATCATGACCATTATGGAATGGATAAAATAAAAGAAAGAATTTTAGAATACCTGGCAGTGCTGAAATTAAAGGGTGATATGAAAAGCCCAATTCTTTGTTTTGTTGGGCCTCCCGGTATCGGTAAAACTTCACTGGGAAGAAGCATTGCGAACGCGATCGG
>JBDUAY010000478.1:0-4380 GCA_040004415.1 Bacteroidota bacterium
CTTTCTCATCCGCACAGGCAACCAGGTTTCCTTTTTTATCAAAATACATTCCGTTTGAACGTCCCGTTTTATCCATAAATAAAGACAACTTACCTTTTGTATCATACTCCCATATTTTATCATTGGGTTGATCAGTAAAATAAATATTGCCTTTTTTATCTACTGCAGGCCCTTCAGCAAAAGCAAATTGTTTTGAAACCTGCACCAATGCAGCATCATGTTGAATCAGCTTCATGGAATCAAACACGGCGGTGTTAGCCGTTTGAGATAAAGCAGGTGCGTTATGCAGCATTAGGAATACAAAAAGAAGCTGAAAACCATTTCGCATTTTAGTAGATTATTGTACAAATGAGCATTTACAAAACAGCAATTTGATATTTTTTTCCTTTTTCTGTATTGATGATAATTGTATAGCCATGATCATCTGCAACAGATTTTGCATTGCTGCCGTCTATTTTTACAGGCGCAGCAGTCCTTATTTTACACGCACCGCCTGACAACGAAATTATTTGCGCATGTACCAAACCGTTATTTTGCCAGTCCATAGAAACTTCAAAATTGCCTCTTGCCTTTAATCCTTTAACAAAACCTCCTTTCCAGGCAGTTGGAATGGCCGGCAACAATGCAATCTCCCCATTCTGGCTTTGCAACAACATTTCAGCCATGCCGGAAATACCACCAAAATTTCCATCTATCTGAAAAGGCGGATGCGCATCAAAAAGATTTACATAAGAACCTCCGCCGGTTGCATAATTGGTTCCGGTTTGACCCGTCAGGTGCAGCAAACTTCTTATCATCGTGTATGCATGATTACCATCCAGCAATCTTGCCCAGAAGTTTATCTTCCACGCAAGGCTCCACCCCGTACCTGCATCACCTCTCAGTTCAAGCGTTTTTCTAGCGGCTGCTGCAAATTCAGGTGTGCTGACGGGCGAGATTTCTCTTCCGGGATACAATCCAAAAAGATGAGATACGTGCCGGTGGTGCGGATCCTGGTCTTCCCAGTCTTTATACCATTCCTGCAGGTTTCCTTTTTTACCAATATGCAATGGAAAAAGTTTATTTCTTTTGGCAATGATCATATCCCGGTATTCCACATCTTCATTCAATTCTTTTGATGCTTCAATTAAATTGGTAAAGAGATCCCATATAATCGACATATCCATGGTAGTAGCAACAGACACACTGCCCTTGTTGCCTTTATCGTCTATAAATGTATTCTCAGGAGATACTGACGGAGCAGTTACCAGGTACCCATCTTTATTTTCCACTAACCAGTCGAGACAAAATGCAGCCGCACCTTTCATTAACGGATAGGCTGTCTCCCGTAGAAATTTTTTATCTTTTGTAAATGAGTAATGCGTCCATAAATGTTGTGAAAGCCAGGGCGAACCCATCGTCCAGTTGGCCCAGGTTGGATCTCCTTTGCCCAGATCACCTACCGGGTTCGAAAGCGCCCATATATCACTGTTATGATGAACGGCCCATCCTTTTGCATGGTAAAATTCTTTGGCGGTGACGGCACCTGTAACGGCCGCACCTTTTATAAAATCCATTAAGGGCAAATGCATTTCAGACAGATTCAGCGGTTCTGCCGGCCAATAATTCATCTGCACATTAATGTTAGTAGTGTAATTGGCACTCCATGGCGGACGCAATTCTTTGTTCCAGATGCCCTGCAAATTAGCGGGCACGCCACCCGGACGCGAGCACGAAATGAGCAAGTATCTTCCGTATTGAAAATACATCGTTTCAAAAGATGGATCAACGGCGCCTTCTGTATAATGCAGTAGTCGCTCATCCGTTGGCAATGCTGCATTGGTATTATCTGCGGGCAACGCCAATGAAAAAGAAACCCGGTTAAAATATTTGTGGAAATCGCCGACATGGTTCTTCAATAATATGTCCCAACTTTTTGTTGCAGCTGCTGTTAAATATTGCGTTGCAATTTTATTTTCATCTTTGCCCTGCGAGTCGGGACATTTGTCAAATCCATTAAAACTGGTAGCCGCTGAAAGAATCAATATTACTTCTGTTGCATTCTTTACTGTAATACCACTTGTATCGGTAATAACCGTTCCACCTTTGTTAACCGCTTTCAATAACATTTCGAACCGCATTCCCCTGCAACCGGCTGTATCCAGCGTGGTAATCGGATTATCAGACTTTACATAGCTTGGCTGAATATGAGATGGAGCCTTGCCTTTTACTACCAACTCACTGTTACCAATAACCGATTTTTTATACGACAGCAGGCCTTTAATACCGGCAGTGAAATTTAACTGTCCTGGCTTGCCGCACGTAAACCGGACAATAATCACCTGGTCAGGTGCAGAACTGATTATTTGCCGGGTAAATTCTGTTCCAGCAATGGTGAAGCGCGTAGTTGCCATCGCATCAGTGATATTCAAATCACGGTAATAAGCGGTGGCATTTGTATCGGCAAAATGCTGATTAATGAACAAATCAGCCATGGGCAAATACGATTCTGAATAATAGCCCTGCATCTTCTTTGTGTACTCGTATGCCTTTGCATAATTTTCTTCTTTCAGCAATGCTTCACGAACAATCTGCAAATTTTCATACGCACCAGGATTTACGTTGGTGCGTACAGGGCCACCAGTCCACAAACTGCCTTCATTCAATTGAATCAATTCATCGTTCACGCCGCCAAAAATCATCGCGCCGAGGCGGCCATTTCCAACAGGCAGTGCTTCCGTCCACACTTTTGCGGGGTTTTTGTACCAAAGTTTATCGCTTTGCTGGGCGGGCGAAGAAGAAATGATTACAATAATCAGCGAGGCTGTGAGGCAGGCTTTCATTATCATATTTTATTATTCAGGAACTATTAAGTACAATTAATTTTTGTCAATCCATCTCCACCATCGCTTTTATCACACCCGTTTCAGGTTCAAGCCAGCTTTCGAAAACATCCTTCAATCCATCAAAATTTACACGGTGTGTAATATAAGTGGCAGGATCAACCAATCCATTTTTCATCGACTTTATTACATGTTCAAAATCTTCGCGCGTTGCATTGCGGCTGCTCATCAGTGTTGTCTCGCGTTTGTGAAATTCAGGGTGACTGAAACTAATGGCTTCTTTTTGTAACCCAATCAATACATATCTGCCGCCGTGTGCAAGATATTGCAATGCGTTGTTGATCGCTTTTTGGCTGCCCGTGGCGTCAATAACAACGGTCGGCATATCGCCATGTGTAATTTCTTTTAACCGTGCAACAACATCTTCTGACGCGCCATTGATCGTGTGCAGCACATGAAGTTTATCCCTGCAGAATTGCAGGCGTGCATCATTTATATCGAGTGCAATAACATGCGCACCTGCTATACGCGCAAATTCCATCGTGCCCAGTCCGATCGGGCCAGCGCCAATCACCAGCACAAATTCATCCTTTTGTACCATGGCACGCCGTATTCCGTGTGCGCCAATGGCCAATGGTTCAATTAATGCAAGTTCATCGTAACTTAATCCATTTCCTTTAATTAATGAATACGAGGGGACAGACAGATACTCAACCATTCCTCCATCAATGTGCACGCCACATACTTTTATACCGGTGCAGCAATTAGGTTTGCCATTTCTGCAGGCGATGCAATGACCGCAATTAAAATAGGGAATAAATGTTACGGCTTCACCGGGGATAAATCCATCAACGCCATCTGCATCAATTAAATCTCCCGCCAGTTCATGACCCAATATTCTTGGATAATTAAAAAAAGGTTGCGTGCCCTGGTACGCATGCAAATCGGTTCCGCAAATACCAATTCGCCTGATCTTTATAATGGCATGGCCAGGTTTAATAATGGGTGCCTCTACCCCGCTGTATTTAAAAAGGCCTGGCTCTATGCACGTAAGCGCTTTCATTCTATATTAAAATATTATTTATTGGTAATGATTTTGATAACCGCACCTCCATCCGAAACGATACTAAACTAGGTCATTTCACTGAAGAAGGCAGCTTTAAATGGCATCTGCTTCCACCAGAAGGATTTAATAATAGTGATTTTCGGGGCCGGTAATTTAGTTGAATACCCTGAAAAAACCACGAAATTCTTCCGTCTCAAAATAAGCAATCGCTCCGTCCGTGAAAGCTATTATTCTTTTTTCATTATCCGAAGGGCATCATCATCTTTATATTGTATGATTAAATCTTCCAGCTGCTTTTTTAACCTTATTACCAGCTTTTCGTTTTCTTTTACAGAATAAATATTTTTCATTTCATGGGGGTCTGTTTGCAAATCATACAGTTCCCAAAAATCAGCGGGGCCATAAAAGCGAATGAGTTTATAACGTTTGGTCCGTACACCAAAATGTGGCGCGACATGGTGTGGTTCCGGAAATTCATAATAGTGATAGTAC
>JBDUAY010000105.1:0-14831 GCA_040004415.1 Bacteroidota bacterium
AATTATTTTGGTGGTTATAAATCATGAAATCATAAAAAGTAAAAGGGCCAGTATTACTACTGGCCCTTTACTTACTAACCCATTAAATTCTTGCACTAAATTACAAATATGCGTCACACTACAAAATTATTTTTTTGGCCTGTGAATAACTTTTCGGTTGTCCATTATTTTATTAATTTAATATTTACAACAATGTAAATAATTAATAATCAATTATTTATGACGAAATTTTTGTCCGGGACTCTAACAGGTAAAAAAGCTTAATAATTAAATGCAACTTGCTGAAAATCTGGCTTATGTCAACTAAAAATTAAAATATTTTGCAGCCGTATTATTTTAAAATGACGGCGAAAATAAATTGCTGCCGCCATTAAAAACAAGAAATGCAAATTATGCATTATAATTAATAATATATAACTTAAATACCAGAATAGGCTACATTCACCTCGCAATTTTAGCTTTTTTACATATATTACATTTGCTTTAATGTGATGTATGATAACATCAGATTTCACAAATTGCTAATCCTTTTTATTCTGATAAACCTTAACCCCCGATTGCCTGCCACCTGCAATTTCTTTTTGCCGTTCATCCGTTTTAACTTATTTTTAATAACTTCTTTTTAATAAAACCAAACAACATGAGAAAACTACTAAGCTGCTTAGTGGGACTGGCTTTTCTGTGCCATACAGCCGTCTCACAAACTGTCGATGTTTCCGGAAAAGTTTCGGACGACAAGGGGAATCCAATTGGAGGGGCTTCCATCCAGGAGAAAAATTCAAAAAAAGGAACTACTTCAGATGCCAGCGGTTTTTTTAAATTAACTACCAAACCGGGCACCACGCTGATTATTACAAGCATTGGTTTTGAAAAACAACAGGTAACCGCCAGCTCCGGTGCACTTACCATTGTATTACCAGCTTCCAACACTGCATTGAGCGAAGTTGTTGTTACTGCGCTGGGTGTTAAACGTGAGAAGAAGGCACTTGGTTACGCGGTTAGTACAGTAAGTAAAAAAGATCTTGAATTAAGGCCAGAAGCTGATTTAGGAAGAATTTTAAATGGCAAGGCGCCCGGCCTGAATGTTTTAAGCACCAGCGGTCTTAGCGGTAGCGGAACAAACATCAATATCAGGGGCATCAGCACTATTACAGGTTCCTCTTCACCATTGTTTGTAGTTGATGGTGTTCCTTTTAATAGTAACACCAATTCGCAATCAGATTTTACCTACGGAACACAGACATCCAGCAGATCGCTTGATCTTGATCCGAATAACATAGAAAACGTAAGTATTCTTAAAGGATTAAGCGCTGTAACACTTTACGGAGAAGCTGGCAGAAACGGGGTTATATTGATTACAACTAAGAATGGCTCTACACAAACGAGCAAAAAGAAAACAGAGATTTCTGTTTCACAATCCGTTTTTGAAACAAAAGCAATTTTACCTGAATACAATACTTCATATGGTGGTGGTTTTGACCTCAGCCTTGGACTTCTTTTCTTTAGTAACTGGGGAGCTAAATTTACCGATCCTCCCACACAGGTAACGCACCCGTATGATAAAGCAGCTTTAAATGCCGACTTTCCTCAATACAAAGGTGTGCCATACGAATACAAATATTACAACAGCGTACCGAGATTTTTCCAAACAGGTACAACCAGTACTACTGCTGTAAATCTTGGCGGTTCATCCGGAACTGTAAATTATAATATGAATTACAGCCATACAGACGATAAAGGTTATTTGCCCGGTAACAGCCTGCTAAAAAATAATTTTGGCGTAGGCGGTACAGCTAAATTATCGAACAGGTTTACCATCAGCGGTACCATGAACTATGTAGGCACTAATGTTAAATCTCCACCAACCAGCAACAGTTACGGAAACAATCCCATTAATACATCTGTTTTTGGTAACGTATTGTATACCCCAACTGCGGTAGATCTTATGGGCCTCCCTTATGAAAAACCTTCTGATCACTCACAGGTATATTACCGTAATGACAATGGTATTCAAAACCCGCGCTGGACACTTTACAACGCTTTTACAGTAGATAAAGTAAACCGGGTTTACGGCCAGATGAGCACTAAATATGATATTGCAAAAGGACTCGGTCTTTCTTATCGTATCGGATATGACAACTACACCGAGTACCAGGAATATTCTCAAAATAAAGGCGGCGTTGCTACGCCAACCGGTATTTTAAGAACTTCCACCGGAACAAGTACAATATGGGATCATACGCTTTTGTTAAGCTATAACCACCCGTTGAGCAGCAATTTCAGTATTAGTGCAGATGCAGGTGTAAATGCAAGAAAAGATATTTACGACCAAACCGGTATGACCAGTTCACAACAACTTGTATTTGGTTTAATGAATCACGCAAACTTTATTAACCACACCACTACCAGTGAAAACGGAACTTCTCTTGTGTATTCTACAGAGACATTGAGCTTAGGTGCCTTTGGAACGGGTACACTGGCTTATAAAGACTATGCTTTCTTTACTGCCGGCGGGCGGAACAGCTGGAAGTCTACCGTAGAAGCAAACAACAGGAGCATATTTTATCCAAACGCTGCATTGTCTTTTATTCCTACTTCGGCAATACCGGCACTTCAGAACAATAAAAACATTAATTATTTGAAATTGAGAATTGGTTATTCTACCAGTGCCAATTTTCCGCCTCCGTACGCAACAAGAACTTCTTTGTTTATAGCTTCCAGAGCTTTTGTAAGCTCAACAGGGAATTCTGTAAATGTAAATTCTATTCCCAACCTGCTTCCCAATTCAGACTTAAAACCTGAGTTGTTAAAAGAAACAGAAGCCGGTATAGAAGGTAAATTTTTTGGCAACAAATTGTCGCTCGATTTAACCATGTACAAAAGAGTTGCAAGCGACCAGATCTTAAGAAGGGACCTTGACCCCAGTACAGGTTATACAGCACAGCAGATAAACGCAGGTACTGTTACCAATAAGGGTATTGAAATTCAGTTAGGCGTTACTGTATTTGAAAATAAAAACTGGAGATGGCAGGTTGACGGATTATATACGCTGAACAAAAGCATGGTGTCTGACATCCCATCTTACCTTCCCCAGGTTAACACAGCAGGTTATTCCAATGAAGGAACCTTTGCCAAGAATGGATATGCCCTTGGTGTTATCATGGCAAATTACTTCCAGAAAGACCCTAAAACAGGACAACGTTTAGTAGGTACAGATGGTAATTATATCAATTCAAATGATATCGGTGTTATCGGAGACCCCAATCCATTATATAAACTAACGGGTATCAGTAACCTTAGTTACAAATCTTTTAGTTTCAGAATGCAATGGGATTATACGCAGGGTGGAGATATGTTTTCGGGTACCGCCGGCGCTTTGTTAGGCCGTGGTGTTACAAAAGATACACAGTTCGACAGGGCTGCTTCTTACATATTACCGGGTGTACTTGAAAACGGACAGCAAAATAATATTCAGATATCTTCTTCACAGGCATATTACGGCAACAGTATTACGAATGGTGCAGCAGATGAATCAGCCATTTTTGATGCAACCTGCATCAGGCTGAGGGAAGCTTCGTTATCATATAGCATTCCCGCAAAATTATTGTCTAAAATGCCGTTTGGTTCTATATCACTTAGTCTTTCAGGAACGAATCTTTGGTACTATGCCCCTAATTTTCCAAAGTACATTCATTTTGATCCCGAAGCATCAGGATTGGGTGTAAGCAATGGCAGGGGACTTGAGTTTCTTTCAGGTCCTTCAGCACGCCGCATGGGTGCAAGCATCAGGGTAACTTTCTAAAATCTAAAAAAAACGAATTATGAACTATAGAAAAATATTAACGGGAATACTTGGAATACTGCTGCTGGCAGGCTCCCTTTCCTGTAAAAAGACATTTGATAAATTATTGACGAATCCTAATTTTCCAAGTCCTTCTACTGCGGACGTGGATTTATACCTGAATGAAGTGCAGCTCGATTTTATTAGTTTTTGGGCAACTACAGGCGACTATGGCGCACAATTAAGCCGCCAGCAACACTGGACAGGCCCTTTTTACAGAAACGGTTACACACCGGCCAGTTTTGACGGTCAGTGGACCACCGCCTATACAGGTGTATTCACCAATACCAATGCGTTGATACCATTAGCACAGTCGCAAAGGAAATATTTTCAGTCTGGAGTAGCGAGGGTGCTGAAAGCGTTTACGCTGGGTACATTAGTAGATAATTTTGGTGATATTCCCTATACTGAAGCGAACCTGGGTAATGAAAATACCGTTCCTAAAGTTGATGCTGGAGCAACCACGTATGCTGCTGTACAAACTTTACTGGACAGTGCCATTTCCGATTTTGGCAAAACGGGCGCAGCTACTTTTACTGGAACAGATTTATACTATGGGGGAAATAAGGCCAATTGGTTAGCACTGGCTAAAACATTAAAGCTTAAATTCTATATGCAGTCACGTTTGGTTGACAATACAGCTGCTGCAAAAATTCAGGCATTAATAACTGAAAATGCCCTAATTAATTCTGCTGCGCAGGATTTTACCTTCAGGTACGGAACGTCCGTTACTTCGCCCGACAGCAGACATCCCCATTATGCAACAGATTACACGAACACCGGTAATGGCGAATATCTTTCAAACTACTATATGTGGCTGATTGGATCGCAGAAGTATGGTGGCGCTATAAATAATACAACCGGTGATCCGCGGTTACGTTATTATTTTTACAGGCAGGTAGGTAATTATTCGTGGGCAACTGCTTCTACTGCTCCCTGCTTTGCAAAATCACAGGCAGGAATTTATCCATCCTGGTATCCAAGTGTTCCTGACAAGACACCTTTCTGTACAGTGGGTAAGGGTTACCACGGCAGAGATCACGGTGACAATAGTGGTGCGCCCCCTGATGGAAGCTATATAACTGCCTGGGGTGTTTACCCGGCAGGCGGACAGTTTGATGCTGACCAATTTAAGCCTGTTTCTTTAGGGCTGGGTGGCCAGGGTGCAGGTATTGCTCCTATTTGGTTGTCTTCCTTTACATCTTTCCTGGAAGCAGAAGCGGTACTCAGTTTAGGTGTTACCGCACCCGGAGGAACAGCAAAAACACTGTTTACATCAGGCATTTCTGCCTCAATTGATAAGGTACTTGCGTTTCCTGCAACGGTGAACGTAACACCTCCCGCTTCTTTTGTACCATCGGCAGCGCAGAAAACAAATTATCTCACCCTTGTTTCAAACAATTATGATACAGCAACAACTAACGACGGACGTTTGAATATGGTGATGTCTGAATATTTTATAGCATTATGGGGCAATGGAGTGGAGTCTTATAATAATCTGAGAAGAACTGCCAAACCAGCCAATATACAATTGGCAGTGGCGGTGCCAAATCCGGGTTTCTTTATGTATTCATACTTTTATCCGTCTGTTTTTGTAAACAGGAACTCTAATGCACCAGCTCAAAAAGATCCGGGCAATGCGGTTCAGAAAGTATTCTGGGACAACACATCAAATACTGCTGTTAAATAATTTAAACAAAAAAGAAATTATGAAGAAACTACTCATTATAATTATCGCGGTCTGCGCTGCATTTGCTGCGCTTGATTCCTGCAAAAAAACAGGTGGTAATATCAATCCATTAACGGATATTACAAATTTTACCGTAGGCAGCTATTTGGTTCAGGATAGCTCTATCAGTGCCAACCTAATCACCTCAAGTGCTACTTCCAAAGTAGGAATTGTAGTGCATCAATATCCGCTCGGTGAAACGGTAGACCATATTCTTTTATTTGCAGAGCTGGGTACATCAGCTGATACCACCACATGGCATCTTGTAAAATCAATTCCGTTTACTGCTGGCAGTAAAGTGGCTTTGAGTGTAACACCTGCTGAGTTAGGAACAGCATTTGGTGTAAATGCGTCCACTTTTATACCTGGCTCACTATTTACATTTTTTCCACGGGCTGTTACCAAAAGCGGGAAAACGTATGATATTAACAATGCGGGTGATAACGGTGGTGGCGGCTTAATAACCGGGCCTGCCTATGGTTCTGCATTTTCTTTTACGGCGTATATAGTTTGTCCTTTCACTGGAGGAATGGCAGGTACGTATAAAGTTGTAAAAGATGATTGGGCCGATTGGTCAGCAGGTGATCTTGTAGCGGTTACAGACGGGCCGGGTGCCAACCAGATCAATTTATCTGCAGTTTGGCCAAGCCCGGCTTATGGAACTATTAATAAACCACTTATAATAAACGTTGATCCAACTACCGGTGCCGCATCCGGACCAGTAGTTAACTTCGGTAATTATTTTGGACCACCAGCATATGTGGCATCAGCTACCGCAATTTCTGGGTATGTATTTTCCTGTACTAAATTTATTACCTTGAATGTCGAAATTGCAGATGATGGATCTGATCAGGGCGCTTTCAAATTAGTTCTGCAGAAGTAATTAGTCCTGAGTATAAATAATAAAAGCGGCTGTCTCTTAAAAAGGCAGCCGCTTTTATTTTTATTTATACCGAAACACCACATCCCGGATTTTTATATTTTGTTTTGAGTTGCTTTTTGTGTGTAACGCGGATTCAATGCTAATAAATAAATATACTTTTCTTTTTTAAACTTAATAATTGATGTAATGGCTACTCCTGGCCAATCATAAACCACGGCGCCTTCTTATAAGTACCAACACGCAAGTATCGTTATATTACTTCTGTAAAAGAATTTTAAAAGTGTTGAATATTTTACTCACTCTATTGTTTTCAAGATAAGATGAGCGCTATAGTAAATTCTATACCAATTTATTTTTATCGCAGACCGTTTAAAAAATAGCTTATCCTGGATTTCCTATTTTAGATACATTAAAGTAGTTAACACTCCAATAACAAATATTTTAAGCACACCGCTTATCTAGTGCATTAAAAAAAAGCAGCTTTTTTAATTTTTATTTTGTCATGCTAATGTGACATTTAAAAAATTAAGATTTTTTTAGCAGTCACCCAAAACAACTTACCCCGCAATTACCCTTACCGTTTTTATTGCTGATAAGTCAACACGCATAGGCACTCAATATGCCCGTGCAAATATTATTATGCCCATATATAAAAGACAGATTTTAATTAATGAACCAAAAACATGAATCATGAAAAGACGGTATGGCTTGTTATCATTATTACTCATACTCTCTGTGCAAGCCGCTTTTGCCCAGAATATTGAAGTAAAGGGAAAAATTACTGACGCTACCGGGTCGGCCATTCCAGACGCGTCGGTAAATATAAAAGGAACTAGAGCCGGCACGAAGGCCGGTGCAGACGGAAGTTTTAAACTCAATGTTAAAACAGGTGCCACACTTGTTGTGAGTGCTGTTGGTTTTGAACCCAAAGAAGTAATTGCAACTGAAAATATCTCTGTATTACTTAGCCAGGATGTAAAAGGATTAAGCGAAGTTGTCGTAACTGCGCTCGGCATCAGAAGAGAGAAAAGAGAACTGGCAACTGCTACACAAACAGTTAACGGCGATCAGCTCAATAAATCGGGAAGCGGTAATGCGCTTAGTGAACTAAATGGAAAAGCATCTGGCTTAACTGTGATAAATAGTGGCGGCGACCCTGGAAGCGGCACTTATATCCGGTTACGCGGGGTTACATCTATCACAGGAAACAATCAGCCTTTGATGGTAGTTGATGGTGTTCCTATTGATAATTCAGTTAATAATTACGATGCTACATCTGCCAGTCCAAATGTTTCTGGCGCCAGTAGTAATCTTACAGGAGGTGTGCAACCCACCAACAGGGGTGTAGACTTAAATCCAAACGATATTGAATCGGTTACGCTGTTAAAAGGCCCTTCTGCAACGGCGCTATATGGCATACAAGCAGCAAGCGGGGCTATTATCATCACAACTAAAAGAGGTGGCAGCGGAAAACGCGGTGTAAGTGTTGCGTTTAATTCATCCGTTACATTTGACAAAGTAAGCCAGTTACCGGGCCGCCAGAACATCTATTCACAAGGAGGAAGTGGTATTTATCAGGGGCCTACCGGTGGAAGTGACAGAAGGTTAACCTGGGGCGCTAATATTGATACATTGTTTTGGAATGGCAATTCCAACATTTGGGACCCGCATGGAAACATTGTAGGTGCTTCCGATCCTACCAAAAAGACGCCCGTTCATGCATATAATCCTTATGATTTTTTTCAAACGGGTAAAACGTTTAATAACAACATTGCACTTTCTGGTGGAACAGCCAAATCGGGTTTTCGTATTTCTATTGGCAATATTAGCCAAACGGGAATTATTCCGAAAACAAAATATGATAAAACCACCTTCAGTCTTAGTGGCCAAACAGTTATCACCGATAAATTTAGTATGTCTGGTGGTGTTACCTATATCAATTCATCTAACGATAAAGTACAACAAGGGTCAAATACCTCCAGTATCATGCTGGGCCTGTTGCGTACACCCACTACGTTCGACAATTCTTATGGATTAAGTGATGCTGCAAACAATCCGGCTTCTTATATCCAGCAAAACGGAACCGGCCAACAAAGAGATTTCAGGGGTGGTGCCGGCTATGACAACCCATACTGGACAATTAATAAAAATCCTTTTCATGAAGATTTGAACCGCGTGTTTGGCTACGGGCAAGCAAATTATCAGTTGTTTGACTGGATGGCCATTACTTACAGAGTAGGCGGTGACGTTTATTCACAAAATGACAAAAATACATATGATATTTTTTCCAATGCATTTCCGGCAGGTGCGATTCATTTATTGAATTATAATAACCAGCAGTTTAATTCAGATTTTACCATCAATATGAAAAAGAAGCTGTCAAAAGATTTTTCCGGATCTCTTTTGCTGGGTCATAATTATTTTACTTACCAAAACACAGCCAGGCTGTCTCATGGTTCTGGTTTCGTATTACCGGGCTTTTTTGATTTATCCAATGCTACCTCCTATACTTCGAATGAAACTGAACAAAAAAAACGCACCATGGCTTTTTATGGTGAAGCGCACCTGGATTATAAAGACATGCTTTACCTGACTGTATCCGGACGCAGGGAAACCTCATCAACATTACCTGCTGCAAATAATAGCTTCTTTTACCCGTCAGCAAGTCTTGCCTATGAGTTTACTAAAATACCAGGCTTATCAACCAGCGGCGTATTGAATTATGGAAAATTAAGGGTTTCGGCAGCACAGGTGGGCAAAGATGCGCCAATACAGGGTTTGCAAACTTATTTTAGCCAGGCAAGTATAGCGGATGGTTTTACATCAGGGATACAATTTCCGATAAATGGCAATGCCGGATACCAGATAAGTTCAACAACTGCAACCATTGGTAACCCTAATTTAAAAGCAGAGAAAACAAATTCATACGAAATAGGAACCGACCTTGGCTTTTTTAAGAACCTGATTACTATTAACGCCACGGCGTACTATTCAAAATCAACTGATGTAATTCTTGTGGTGCCAATTGCCTACTCTACTGGTTTTGCCGCCCAATTATTAAACGCAGCAACCATTACAAATAAAGGGCTGGAAATTACTGCAGCCGCTACCCCAATAAAAGCAAATGGCTTCAGGTGGGACATTAGTGTTAACTGGTCAAGAAATATAAATAAAGTTGCCTCATTGGCAACAGGTGTGCCTAAAGTATTGATTGCCGGTTTCCAGAACGGGGAAATTGATGCTATTGCAGGTAAAGCTTTCGGGCAGATATACGGAAGTATTTATCAGCGTACCGACCCAACCAATATGAACAGCCCGCTGCTGATAAGTGATGTACCAGGAGATGGTTACGGTATGCCTATAGTTAGTTCGCAAAATGCCGCCATTGGCGATGTAAACCCAAGCTGGGTAGGATCTGTTATCAATACTTTCACCTACAAACATCTTTCCCTTGGTATACAAGTAGATGTTCGTCATGGTGGTGATATCTGGAATGGCACAAGAGGCGCTATGTCCTATTTTGGAACTTCTGCAGAAACAGCTAACCGTGGGCAAGCAAATACATTTAAAGGTATTCTTGGACACCTGGATGTAAACGGCAATATTGTTCATTATGCCTCCGATGGTGTAACTGAAATTGCCAAAGGCGGAGTAACCAATACGGTTGTAAGCGCTTACAATCAATATTACTGGCAAAATGTAGGCAGCAGCTTTATAGGACCGGCAGAAGCCGATGTTGAAAAAAGCTCTTTTGTCAGAATAAGACAACTCAGTTTAACTTATGATTTTTTCCAGGGTGCCGCAGCTAAAAAATCAATTTTCTCAACTTTGTCTGTTACCGTATTTGCGAACAATCCTGTTTTATGGACAAAATACAAAGGTGTTGATCCTGAAACAAGCCTGGCAGGTCCTGTTAACGGACAAGGGCTTGATTACTTCAATAACCCGGGAACTAAAAGTTATGGTGTTCGTTTAAACCTTGGCTTCTGATTATTCATTGAAAAATTGAAAATACCATTATGAATCGTTTTATAAAAAATAGTATAACCTGTATTGTACTTATAAGTATGGTAGCAGGCTCGTCTTGTAAAAAAACTTTTTTTACAAAAGCAAACATTGACCCCAATGCACCGGAACCATCCAGCATTGTTCCGTCTGTCTTGTTGTCTACTGTAGAGGGATCATTGGGATATACCCAGGGCGGAGATTTTTCCAGGTACACTTCTTTAATTACCCAGCAAACGAAAGGTATTTCACGGCAGGCTGAAGGATACTATCAATATACGTTCACATCAGTCGATTTTGATAGTCCCTGGGGTAATTTTTACACCTCCGTACTGGAAAATAATAAGATATTAATGCAGCTGGCAGATTCAAAAGGTGACAATGCATATGGTGGCATCAGCAGAATATTGATGGCATATAGTATTCAATTGGGAGTTGATTGCTGGGGTAGTATTCCTTATTCTGATGCCTTCAAAGGTTCAACAAACCTTCAGCCAAAGTATGATACTGACAAGGCGCTGTACGATACAATCAATAACTTGTTAAATACAGCTGTTACCCAGCTCGGTGCTGGTAAAGGACCAGACGCTCCAGGTTCTGAAGATGTTATTTTTGGCGGAAGCACAACCAAATGGATAAAATTTGCGCATGCTATCAAGGCGAGATTATTGATGCACCAAAGCAAAGGCAATGCAGCAATGGCCACCAGCGCATTGAGCGAAATAGGGCTTTCATTTTCATCCAACAGTGATAACGCCGTATACATGTTTGGTAGCACAGAAACGTCTGCCAACCCCTGGTACCAGTTCAATGAGCAAAGGGCTGATATTGGTTTCGATGTAAGTCCGTTAGGCGTGAAGATGCTGGCAGATGGTGACCCCCGCTTTGATATTTATACCGATACTTCTTACAATGATGTAAACGGTGTTGGCATGGGTCCCTATTATGGCAATATTAACTCGCCCGTTGAATTTATTACTTATGATGAAATGCTGTTTGCAAAAGCTGAAGCAACCATAACTTCCGGTGGAACGATTGCAGCGGCACAAACCATTTACCAGGCAGCCATTACTGCAAATATGCAAAAGCTGGGTGTTGCGGCAGCTGATATCGCTACTTATATAACTGCAAACGGAACCTTACCCGCTACGGCTACTGCTGCCATTGCACAAATAGCCGCTGAAGAATATGTTGCATTGTATTTAAACCCGGAAGCATTTACTGCATGGCGCCGCACGGCAAGTCCGGCATTAACACCTGTTACTGGAACCAATATTCCAAGAAGATTCTTATACCCGCAAACGGAATATTCATATAACAAGGCAAACGTTGCTGCATCAACACTATTTGCTCCAAAGGTTTTCTGGGACAATTAATAAAATATTTGCTGTATGAGAATAAAAAAAATCGCCCCGGCATTCGGAGCGATTTTTTTTATAAAAATGTGTATGACAAAAAATATACGTCTGATAAATCCCAATGGAAACAAGCTATAGTTTTATTTCTTCTTCATGTTTATCATAAAAATGAAATTCTGTAAGATGATAATTGGTATTTTCTTTTAGCTTGATGCGTTGCTTATGTTTCCAGCGCCATTTCCACAATTTAGATTTGAACATGCCACCTTTTGTGAGGTATGCATACATGATAGGATGCACCACCAGGAAAAGATCGGTATGTTTATGTGTAAGCAGGTAATTTAAATTCTTTTCAATTTCATCTTCCAATATTAATGCGCTTGATATTTTACCGGTACCATTACAGCTTGGGCAAATTTCCTGTGTATTAATATTCACTTCCGGCTTCATACGTTGCCGGGTTATTTGCATTAATCCAAATTTTGAAATGGGTAATACTGCATGCTTTGCGCGATCAGTACGCATAAATCCTTCCATCGCTTCCATCAGCTTGCGCTTGTTGTCAGGAAGCTTCATGTCTATAAAATCAGCCACAATAATTCCACCCAAATCTCTAAGCCTTAATTGCCGGGCAATTTCATCGGCGGCCTCCAGGTTTGTTTCCAGTGCGTTTTGTTCCTGGTTATTGCTTACACTTTTATAGCCACTGTTAATATCAATTACATGCAATGCTTCTGTATGTTCTACAATCAAATAGGCCCCACTGGGAAGATTAACTGTTTTTCCAAAAGCTGCTTTAACCTGTTTGGTTACACCGAACTGATCAAATATGGGTGAACCATTGTGATAAAAAGAAACGATATCTGCTTTTTCAGGTGCTATGCGTTGGATATAATTTTTTGCATCGTTAAAAATGTTTTTATCATTTACAACTATGCGGTTAAAATCTTCATTTAACAAATCACGGAGAATACTGGTGGTCTTTGTTTGTTCGCTTAAAATTTTTGCTGGCGCAACAGCATTTTTCAAGTTGTGCTGAATAATTTTCCAGGTTTCTACCAGGGCCAGCAAATCTTCATGCAATTCAGCAGTATTTTTTCCTTCCGCAGCAGTACGCACAATTACACCAAAGTTTTTTGGTTTGATGGCTTCAATAATTTTCTGCAGGCGTTTTCTTTCGTCGGAAGAATGAATTTTTCTTGATACCGCAACAATATCATTAAATGGGGTAATAACAACGAAGCGGCCGGGTAATGAAATCTCGCAACTGAGGCGGGGGCCTTTTGCGGCAATGGGCTCTTTTAAAATCTGAACCAGTATATTGGGTTTGCCGCCCAGTACTTCATTAATCTTGCCTGTTTTAATGATCTCTGGTTCTACGAGAAATTGTCCAAAATCAAAACCATTTTCATTTTGATCGGCAATAGCAGTCTGCGTAAATTTCAGCAGAGACCTGGCATAAGGACTAAGATCTGTATAATGCAGAAAGGCATCTTTTTCAAATCCAACGTCTACAAATGCAGCATTTAACCCCGGAATAAGTTTCTTAACTTTTCCGAGATATAAATCACCCACAGCAAAACTGGCATCCGTTTTCTCGTTATGCAGTTCTACTAATTTTTTATCCTCTAAAAGGGCAATCTCTACTCCCTGCGGAGCCGCGTTGATAATAAGTTCCTTGTTCAATCTTAATTACTTTTACAAGTATAGCCATTACACACTAATAAGGAAGGCGCTGAAGTGGATTTACATGCCAGCTATTCCATGGCTTTTAAAATAATGCAATCGTGCACACTATTATAGAAGGCAAATAAATGGTGTCAGCAAACAAAGAAAAACAAGGCCCGCTACACATAAACGGGCCCTGAAAGAAAGTTATTTATTTCTCTTCTTATGACGGTTCTTTCTAAGTCTTTTTTTACGTTTATGCGTTGCTATTTTATGACGCTTTCTCTTTTTACCACAAGGCATTGCTGGTGTATTTTAGTTAAAAATTATTTTAATGTTTTTATCTTTACGTCTATTTCTTTCACCATTTCAGGATTGGAAACATATTTTTTTCCGTTTTGATACCATTGAATGGCACTTGCCATATCACCCTTCTTTTCATAAGCCTCTGCCAGCATAAAAATAGCTTCCAGGTTTTGTGGCTCTTTTGTAATCACCTTTGTTAACCGCTCTACTGCTTTATCCAGCTGCCCCGATTCAACCCCACCAATACCCAGCATCAGTTGCGCATACATATTGGTACTATCTCTCCTGGCAACTTCCAGTATTGTTTGTATGCCCGTCATTATTTCCTGTGGGTTAGCGGCAGTACTTCCAAAAATATAGCAGCTTCCTAAACCAATTTTAGATGAGTCGTTTGCCGGATTTATTGCCAGCGCCTTCTCAAATAAGCTTTTTGCTTCATCCGCCATCCATTGTTTAATAGCTGGCTGATTGGTTCCCTGCAATTCATTTAAAAATTGGCGGGCTGCGAAGGTGAGACTTTTTTCAGAATTTTCCAATTTAGCTGCAGCACCGGTATAATAAGCGTAGGGTTCAAAAAAATGGGCGGTATCTCTCCAGAAACCAGCCATCTGGCGGTAAACTTTTATTTGCTGTTCTTTTACATCACCTCTAACTACAGATGTTTCAAGTGCTGTAATGTAGGCCTGTTGGGCTGCGGGGAGCTTTTGCTTCGCGGCTTCAATAATAATAGAGGCATCCATTTTTTTGGGCATGGCGGCATCACTCCTGTCTGTAACAGGTTGCGGCTTCCTTGGCGGCGCTGTATTACCCAAAAAATAAATCAGCAGAAGTAAAATAAAACCTGAACCAACGAGAATAAATTGCTGTTTCTTCACTTAATTACAAAATTAGGAATGCAATTTACATCTCGCCTTCGGCGTTTGGCTGATCTTCTTTAACTGTTTCCAGTTTTTTAACTTCCTGCACAAACTCTTTGGCTGGCTTGAATGCAGGTATAAAATGCTCTGGAATGTGAACTGCCACATTCTTCTTAATGTTCCG
>JBDUAY010000106.1:0-14751 GCA_040004415.1 Bacteroidota bacterium
ATAAAACCTATGCATAAAATAATGAATTGAAAAATCATTGATGAGACAGTCAGCGACCACCTTCTCTGGTATAAAGTGAAAATTAGGTTTTCCGGCAATGTTGATTTCTCAGGTGCGACGATTGGGTTTATTGTGTAGACCATTTGCCCTTTTTGCCGCTCAAAAAATAATGCCATGGGTAAAAGAGTAGTAAAGCCTGACCACACTTTGAACTGGACACAAGAATTCTTGCTTAGAAAAAAGATTTTTCGGATATCCATTTAATGGCAGTTTCTTTAACCCGTTTTACTTTTTTTACCAAGACTTTCGTTTGGTAACGACTCCTGTAAGCTGTTTGCAGACTGCAGGCGAGGAATAAAAATATTTTTAGAACCAATTAATTATTTCAAAAGTAAGCAGGTGTATCTACTGATTTATGTTTTTAATTATGAACAGCATTGATTGGTCACTATTTGTTTAGCAAACGCGGCGCTGCCTTTTAGAATAATAATTCCGCCTTATCATACTCCTTTCATTCAACAATTTGCCAGCGGGCGTTAATGTATTTGCCTTTTCAATGGATTAACTAATTCAAATAAAGGAACAACATTGACCTCAGCTTATTAATCGAAACCCACTATGCAAAAAGCACAAACTTTCGACACACATCCGTTAGTGTTGGTTGCATTATATTTTTATTCGCCGGTCATTTACAACTATTGACCGACTTCTGGCACCAGTTGCAGAACAATGCCCAACCCTTTTCTTTTTTTTTACGTCAGGAAACTAAATAAACTTATTTTATGTGTAAATCATCTCAGGCAGCAGCGTTAGCATTTCTATTTTTTATAATAACTTTAAATAGTTGTTCTAAAACCGGAGCAAAAGGTGCTACCGGCGCCAACGGAACAGCTAATGTTATGTATTCCAGTTGGGCGAATTTAACGATGACCTATAATAGTTCGGACAGTGCATACGAACAGTCGGTCACCGTTGATTCTTTAACACAGGCCGTCATCGACAGTGGGCTAGTCCTTTGTTACATCAAATACACCAATTCATCAGGTAAAACGCAAATAGAAAGTGCAAGTAATTATATAAGCGTAGTATTGGGCCTGAAAACCATTTCGCTTTATTCTTATTACTATGATTTTACAGGTGTTCCCTTCCGTTATATCATTATCCATGGAGGAACCGCAATTGGAAGCCGCCTTTCAGGTGCATCACGGCTTTTACAAGGTCATACAAAAGAAGAATGGAATACCATGACCTATGACCAGGTCATTTCATTACTTAATCAATGATACTAACTCAACCAGATGACCGGACTATAAAACGGTGTCAGCACCAATAGGAAGCCCCGCTTATAAATCCAATATCTTAAGAAAAATCCATTACTAAAATACTTTACATGCACATCTTTTTTCCCCGTGTATCGATTGAGCAGGTATTAGCCCGCAGTATCTTTTATTTTTGAAAATTAGTGCCGTTCATAATGGCCCTAAAGGCCTGCTGGTTGCCCGAATGACTATTTATGACGCCCGGTACGAAGTAAAATTAACCCAGGGCAACAGCATCGTGTTTGCAGCTTACGCCAATGCTTGCTATTGCCTATGCGCTGAAACAGAAATATCTGAACTGTTCTGAATCAGGACATGCTGCCACTTTTCAGTAAATAATACTTGTTTGTAATCTCAAGGAGCATTTCAAATGACTCCTTACTAATACTACCAGCTTTTATTATTAATCCGGATTCATCTACAGCCCGCAAAAAATGCATGTTGTGTTTTTCATATAACGAAGGGTAATACATTTCAAACCACTTCATAAATGCGTTGTATTCTGTAAGGTGTTTAAGTGTTGTCATGTGACGCAATTCGCTGACCAATAATTAATCTTATCAATAATATATAATAAATAGTTTGATTAAAGGTTGTCTTAATAAACTACCCTTGCTTCAACTGGTATAACCTGCCGGTTTTTTATTACTATCCTGTGGTAAAATTCTTACTGATGCATATGCCTTCATTGTATATTGATTAATTTTTATCATAGTGAAACCAATCAATATCAACCGACCCTGTTTCAGTAATGTTATTGGTAGTATATAAACCTATTTTGGCCCCAAGGTAATTTCCGAAATTGGTAATCTGGAACTCGTCACCTGATTGCTTGAAGTGAATACCATCCGTACTATAAAAAAACTGGCCATGCCCGTTATATCCCATCCTGAGCGCAGCCAGACGTAGCCAATATTTTTATTAATAACCGAATCAATCGTTGTTTTGCTGTTTTCATTAAAATAAATTAACCCATCACCGGATGTTGCCCTAACTCGACTTCAGCCGAAGTTTTTCCAAACAAACCCAGCGCTGCCATCTGACCATTCATCATTTTATCTATTTTCATTTTTACAGTGATGGTACTATTAATTCTTAAAGCTCGCTGCGTTAGTACATTACCCGATTTGGCAATGTTACCGGATTGTAATGGTCTATATGCATAGAGCCTTAAATAACCTGGTCTTTCCGTTAACGACCATTTATCCTTGCGGGGCTGAAAACACCATTCCCATTGCGGGCTCATCGTACAATAGTTAAATTCATCAGAAGTTTGCAAAGTATCACCACCTTTATTTTTTACCGGCATTGCTGCTGACCATACCATATTGCCGTTTCCGGCTGCATCGATTTCGCCTCAAAGGGGCCAAGCGTTGCACCATGTGACGGGTAATACACTTACTTCAAGTCCATCCCAATACGGTTTGCCGTGATGAGTAACAAAATACCATTTTCCTTTTTCGGTTTGTACCAGCCCACCCTGGTTCGGTTCACCTTCAGCCGGATTGATCAATTGTTTTTTTTCATGGTAGGGTCCCATAATATTTGCTGAACGCTCCATAAATGGCATTCTCCCATCATTCGTTACTTCACTATAAAAATGATAGTAATAGTGATTGATTTTATATATTTTGTTCGCCTCACTCCCCTTGCTTTGGTGTATGACGATACTTTTATTTTTCAATAGTTTCGTGCCAGCTTCTGTCATAGCGAAAAGATAAATTTTATAGTTATCGGCAAAGTTGGTAGCCACCAACCACGCTTTACCATTGTCATCCCACAATGGACTTGGGTCATCCCATCTGGCCGCCTGCAGCAGTTGTGTTAGCGGTTTCCATGGTCCTGCAGGATTGGTGGCACTTGTCATGTAAATGCCGAAGTCCGGGTCCGTAAAATAAACATAGAACCTATAATGACGGTATGCAATTGCACCAGGCCAAATACCGCGACTGGCACCTTCCATCCGATCATAATTATTACGAGGGTTTATCTGTGTTATATCTGCAACTGCATGACCTATCATGCGCCAGTTTACCAGGTCTTTTGAGGTCATAATCATCATTCCGGGTGAAAGTTCCTATGTTGCAGAGACGTAATAATAATTACTGCCTACGCGAATTACATCCGTATTTTGAAAGTCGCCAGGCAATACGGGATTTTGATGGGTTCCGTTTCGTTGGTCTCCGCATTTGCCCGGCTGCTGGCCGGAAGCAGTCAATAAAATCTGTAGCAAGATTATACTGCAGCATATTTTCAATACGTTGTTCATTTAACAATACCCTCGTTGTGTTGGTTGTTAGTGAATTGAAGCGGTGAATGGTAAATGTTTGGTTTTTGAGGCATCTCTATCTGTGATTACCAGTACCCAGTCCTGGCCACCGGTTTTTTTTTCGGCAGAAAGGATTCCACTATTTTTAAAATGCCATTTTAAAATTTCAGTGTGCTCTGTGCGCGGGTCAAACCAGTAAGCATTTAATTTAGAAGCGGCCAGTACGGTTGTTTTAATGGTGATTGCCTGCGCAGTACTTAAATAGGCCATGATGTAGCTTGCATCCGTGTTGCCTATGTGACCGTTTCGCATTACCTGTACCCTATTGGTTATATTATCTCCCTGACCTGCAAGTATCAAAGATTGATCGGGTATGCGATTTAGGTAAGAATAATTATATAGCAGGATTTTAATATGATGCAATTGTTGTGCTGCGGCAGTATGCAAAGCCTGTTTCCATTCTTTAACCCCGGGATTCCATCCTTTGAGCATCCAGGGCTGGGCCGTATGCGGCGTCATCTGCCATAAGGCATTGTGACCATAGGCATACCCAAAGGCGCCGGCAAAAACAGAAAGGTATAACGATCGCCTTTGTATAATCGGATCTTCGTCAATCCCGGATTCATACCGATGCTCCGCAACCATCGTTGGTTTGACGATGCCGGAATGATAATCAGTTGTGACGGCATTGGTTAAATCATAGTTAGTACCACCAGCGTCAGATTTGGCCTGGCTCATATAGAAATCCAGCCACGCTGCGTGTGTATAAAATTCAGCATTGGAATGGGAAAGCAGGGATGTACTGAAATCAGGTTAGCGCCTGCACTGCCTGCACTTAATCCATTGCCCATTGCATTCAGACGCACCGTGTCAATATAAGGCGGACTCGACTCCCCTCCCGCAATCAATATTACGTTCTTATTGTTTTTATATTTTGCACCAATTTTTTTTCCGATTGTATAGAGCTCTTTGGATGTAAAATTATTCATGATACCAGCATTTTTACCACTCCACATGGTATAGATCATCGGATATAATTTATACTGCGTACATCTTTTAACGATATAATCGCAATACACAAAATAGGCTGGATTCAAATTTGTTTGGTGGATTCCAGTGTAAGCCTTTTTTGGCCGTAGGCGTTTTTTTCGTCGGCCTGCGGATAAAAATCGAGTGCAAACATGATTGCGTTAAAGCCATTGCCCGCAGTGCTTCGTAACAATGTATCAATTTCTGTATACGTCAATGCGTTGATGTTCCAGGCCGTGGTGGCCAAAATAAAGACCGGCCTTCCTGTTTTTGCTTCGACTAAGTAATGTTTATCAGCACTGATTTTCAACCCGTTTTTTAGAGTTGCATTTTGGGCAATGCCACACAAATAAAAAGTCAGCGTGGTAAAAGCTGCAAGGAATGGTTTCATGCCAGAGATTGGTTTATTTTTTTAATGAGTAATGAAAATAATCAAGGTCGACAGAGCCGGTATCAGCGAGATTGTTATAACTGAATACGCCAATGCGGTCGCCGCGGTAGCTACCCCAGGCAAGCTGATAAGGATTACCAAACGCAGTAAACCCTTTACCATCTTCACTATAGGAAAAACGGCTTATCCCATCCAACCCCCAAACCGATCTCAGCCAAACAATCTGGCGTTTGATTACTGACCCGGTTAGCAAAGTGTCATTGCTTTTAAACAGGAGCCTGCGGGTGGTACCCGCGCATCGAATACCAATCATGCCAAAATGAGGATTTGCAAAATGACACAAGCCTGCTTGTTGCCCTTCCGTCATTGCGCTCACATCCAATTTGATGATCACCTCATTGTACCGTGATCGGAAACTGCGCTGGGTGGGTGTATTACCTGCCTTAAAAAGGTCATCCGCCTGCAAAGGCCTGAATGCCGATAACCTTAGCCAGCCCGGCCTTTGCAGTAAAGACCATTTATCCGCTTTCGGCTGATAGTTCCACTCCCACTGGGGCCCTAATGTTGTTGCTGTAAATTCATCACTTGTTTGGGGAACTGCCGCAATAGTTCGTGAAACAGGCATCCTGCCCTTCCAAACCATCCGCCCAATTCCGTCTTTGCCCACCGCTCCGATCAATGGCCAGCCGTCCACCCAAGTTACTGGTAACAAACTCATGATGCGACCACTCCAGTCACCCGTGCCGTGGTGTGTCAAAAAATACCACTTCCCTTTTTTAGTCTCCAACAGCGCGCCCTGGTTGGGTTCGAAGTATTGTTTTTCCGCGTGGTTCAGTTGCCTGATTTCGGAATAGGGCCCGTAAATATTTGTTGATCGTTCCATCATTACCACCCTCCCCTCTTGTTTTACTTCGCTGAAAAAATGGTAATACATTCCATTGATTTTATACAATTTGTTGGCTTCGCTGCCGGGCGATTGATGAATCACTTTGTCAGACGATTCTATGAGATCCTTTCCATCTGTTGTTAACCTGAAAAGGTGAATCTTGTACCCATCAGCGAAATTTGTTCCAATAAGATAGCCCTGCCCGTCATCGTCCCAAAAAGGGCAGCAATCATCCCAACCTTTCGAAGCCAACACAACATGCAGTGGCGCCCATGGCCCGGCGGGATTTTTGGCCGTGCTCATAAAATAACCTTCATCGGGCGTTCCAAAATACACCCAGAATTTGTTATCATGATAGCGGATAGCGCCCGCCCAGATGCCTTTGCCGTAACGGTTCATTTTATCCCAGTTTAAATCAGGCCCCACCTGGTTTAGATCTGTGACTACATGTCCTGCGATTGTCCAGTTAACCAGGTCCCTGGAATGCAATATCACCAGGCCCGGCGAAAATTGAAAAGTGGACGAGATAACATAATAGTCGCTGGCCACCCTGATACAATCCAAATCACTGTAGTCTGCAGGTAAAATTGGATTTACATAATTACCATTGGCCTGCGCTCCCCAGGTTTGCCAACTGCCCCAATGGGAAGGCTGTGATAAGCTTACATGAAACAACAAGGAAAAAAAAGCAATTAAACAGCAAAATTTATTGGGCATATAAACATGTATAAAACTGTATCTTTTCGGTTGACAGCCATGACCAGCAGCAGGGTCGCCCCTACGCACCTTTTTTGCGGTTCGTGTCACTGGCATTATTGCTGAAACCGTATTTTAAACACCGGCACGTTCCAGTCAGGTAAATGTAGTGGTTTGCGAATGGTCAGTGCGTCCCCGTCTTGTTGCCACCTTATTTTTTCCTGACTGCCCAGTAGTTCAACGGACGCGATGCTTTGCACATGAAAAGCGTTTGCTTTTCCCAGTGAAACAATCCGGACACCGGTCGCTTCTCTGCTGAACCGTTAAAAGATAACTCTGCAGCTTTTCTTTTAATCCGGGAAATTGCGGCCAGTAAGTTTCCAGGCCGATACCAAACAATCCGATTTTAATATCATTTTTTTTCATAACTGCAGGTCGTTTCATTTTCAAAAAAACTCACCGCTGCTTTTACATTTACCGTAAATTTTAAAAGCGCATAACCGGAACCGGTAGTCTTTGATGCTTTATCATTGCCGGCAAAGCTGATTGCCGCAGGATTATACTGATTCTATCTTCAGGGAGTATGCATATTTATCTGACACTCCCATCGGTAAATTAACTTCCAGCCCTTTTTCATGTCTTTTGAAATCGAGGGATTCATTGCTGCCGCACAAACGTACCGACGTAACATTGCCCGGATACAGTTTGCTGCCTGCTGCAAGACTCTTTATTATCACTTTATTAGCTACAGGTTGTCCCAAAGCGATCGCATACAAAACGTTACCCTTTGTAGTAAACCGGATATCTTCCCCCGTAAATGGCTTGCCCTGGCCTTCATTAAAACCCTGTTCCTTTAAAGGTGCCGATGCTTCCATCGCTGGTCCCTCTCCGAAAATTTTCCAGGGGCGTGTGCCGAAGACACTTTCACTGTTGTCTTCCATCCACCGGGCAATTGCCTCAACGATCGCCTGCTCATCAGCGTCTATGGTTCCGTCACCCCGAACGGGTACATTTAGCATCAGGTTGCCGTTTTTACTAACCACGTCCGCAAGCGTATGTACTACCGTCCTGGCGGTTTTATATCCGTGGTTATTGAATACACTTTTATCGTAGTGCCAGTTGCCAAGGCATGTATCCGTCTGCCAGGGCAATGGTTCTATTTCATTGCTTTGCCCCCTTTCTATATCCCATACCATACACTGGCGCTGTGTTTTATCCAGAATCTTACCTGTTATCACTGCTTCATTGGTTCCGTTATTTTTCCCGGCACTTTTATTGTAAAGATGTGCTGCAATACGAAGTCCGGCATCACTGACCGGGTAAAGCGGCAAAACTGTATCATCAAAATATACCAGGTCCGGTTCGTAACTATCAATTAAATCAAGGGTTCGGTTAAAGAAATTTTCGCAATACTTTTTATCCGGTACTGTTGCATGGTGTGACCAATCCCATTGGGTAAAGAAAATGTTTTGCTGATCTCCGCCAGTGCTGGGAAGATGGTTTTGTGCATATAAATCCTGCGGATCAAAACCCTCCCACCATTTATTTTTGCCCGCTTCTTTTTTTATGCGTCCGTCATAAGGAATTCCCTTATACGCATCCCGTTGATCCGAGTTCTGGGCCTTTTCGTAAAACATCCAGGCATGTGCTGCATGGACACTGACCGCAAACCTGAGTCCCTGGCTTTTGGCGGCTTTTGCCCAACCTGCCATTAAATCTTTTTTAGGACCCATTTTTACGGCATTCCACGGTTGGTACTTGCTGTTGTAAGTGTCAAAATTATCATGGTGATTGGCCAGGGCCATAAAATACTTTGCACCGGCCCGTTTGTATAAACCAATAAGTTGTTCCGGTTGAAAATTTTCTGCCTTCCATTGGTTGATGATATCCTTGAATCCAAATTCTGAAGGATGACCATATTCTTTCAGGTGAAATTTGTAATCATCACTGTCCTCGATATACATGGACCTGGCATACCAGTCGCCATGTTCTGGCTGACATTGTGGTCCCCAGTGCGCCCACATGCCAAACTTTGCATCGCGAAACCAATCGGGAACTTTATAATTTTGCAAGGAATTCCACGTAGGTGCAAAAGGCCCGGCTGCTATTTTTTCTCCAGCCGGGGACGGATAGAAAAAATCGCGGGCCGTCAGCAAACCCGGAATTGCCAGGGCAGGTACAGTACCTACAACCGTTTTTAATAATGTTCTTCTTTTCATAATTAATTTTTTATTCCAGTATGATAAATAGTCTCACCGCATATTGAAATGTTCACTCTTTTTGCCGGCGCACCGGTATCACCTGCGGCACTCCAGTCCTGCTATGTACATTTTTCTGTGAGCGTTTAATTCGCGGATTGAGCCGCCAAAGAACTGTTCCGGTAGATAATAACTGGCGTTGCAGCCGGCAGCTGAATCATGATTTTTTTGTCAGCGATGCGAAACTGAAATGGTTCGCGGTGGTCCGTATACAACGCACGCATGGCTATTTCAGCCTCATTCCACTCCGCCGGCAGGTCGATTGCTTGTTCCCCGCCGCTGCGCGAATAACACGCAATCCTGTTACTGTCCAGTGGGCAAAAAGTCGTATAATCCTTTGCGATAATTTTTCCCTGCCATTTGATGGTATATCCGCCACCATTATCATCCGTCTCAACAGAAGATTGATTTGACAGACCTATTACACTGCGAAATTCGTTTTTCGAGAAAGAGGTAAATGCAAGGTCGTGCACTTTATTAAAGGGAAGCACCGTGAGGTAATAAAAGTCGGTGATCGATTTGCGATCACTGCTATCGGTATACCACTGAATAGAACGGCAATTCCAGAAAAGGCTTTTTTGTGCGTCATTACGTGAAAAGTTTCCGGTTCCCCATATTGCAGATTTACGGTAAACTGCAGCCACAAAAGGCACTGGTTCTCCGCCGAAAGGACAAACACCCCCGCCCACGCCGTCAGCAGTGATAGCGAGCTTACCAATAAAGGGATACCGCAACTGCTCCGACATTACATTTATTCCCCTTTTGCCAAATTCTTCTATGATCCTGAATTTGCCGTCTACCAGGTTCGTATAACCGCTGGCGGGATAAATTGTATCCCAGTCATTGCGTATACCGTGCCACGACATTGCGTCCACCAGTATCGCGTCGTGCAGCTGATAACGGCCAACTGAATAATTGATGCGTTTACTGCCATGCTTTTTCATGTATTTGGCCATCCCGGTGATATAGGAATATTCTCCTGCCCAGTCGCGGCTTTTCCAAATCTTGCCGTCTGGTTGCCGGGCAATAAACGCGGTATCAAACTCCGGGCTGCTTTTATAAGCGTCATCATAATTGGTATTAAGACTGATATTGGCATTATAAGCAGGACCTTCTGAAAAAAGGTGCATCAATCCGTTGTAGCCCCCAAGGCTTTCGTTGACACTGTCTTCAGATGGGAAGCCCGTATCCTGGCCATCGTAGACCCATCCGCTTACCAGGGGGACCTGGGGCGCATTGTCGGTAAGCACCGATATATCCCGCACTAGTTTCTCACTTTGTAAAAACGTAGTCCGTGGAAATTTTTCCGGCTTATATTTTCCTCCAATAAGGTATATAAATTTGTCATTGAAATAGGTAGTAGGAATAGGCGGCATCCTGCTGGCAATCAACCTGGCCCCATCGACCCAGTTGATGTTTCCGTCAGCATCAAAATCACCGGCAAAATCCAGCCGGCAACGCGATGGCTGACCCACCAGCAAATTCGGCGTTTGTTCATTGCCTTTGACCCTAGGACCACCATTGTTCATGTTGTAACTGCGGCCGCCATGCACCCGGTATACCTGGACGGTCCCCATGGATGCATGATGAAATCCCTTTGCACCAGTAACCGCGATTTTTGTGCCATCCATGTAAGCCGATACCTCCATCGTACACAAAGCGTTTTTAGTACCCAGCACTGCTACCGGTAATACATAACCGATATTTCCAAAATAGTCATCCTCCGGCAGTTCGTAATTCCTGGCATTTTTTAAATTGACAACCCCTCCGCCTTCCAATCCATGTGCGAGCCAGCCATCACCTTCTTCTTCCATTACAGTCGCCAGTTCCGGCAACGCAGCTTCAATGAGTTGATAATTTTCAGCTTCTTTCACCTGCGCCATTGTTACCACCAGTGAAGAGCTGTCCAGTTTATACTTTATGTTAAAAGAACAGGCCTTTTTATTATCGTACGAAGCTTCAAAAAAAACATCTGCCTCATTACGGACTGAAACGATTTTCGATACTGAAAGAGGTACCGTGGCATAAGTGCGGGGATGCAGCCTGCAAATGATCGCATTTATCCTTGCTTCTGGTTTGCCGGCATGCAACGTTGTTCCTTTGTATGAATAACCGGCAGGTAGTCCGGTAGTACGGTTAATATTTACAACAAGATTAGGTGTACGCAATACGATTGGCGCGGCGAAATTCTGCGCAATTGACAAGTCAGGAAAAATCATCAGCATCACCGGCAAAATCAGCCGGTAATAATTTAACTGTATAGCAGACAGCACACCATCACTGATATAGCATTTTGTTCTGCTTACTATTTTTTCTACCATAAACTTTTTTTATGTCGCCTTATTTTATTTGTAAAAAAATAATTACGAGTTATTGCTGTTTGCTCCAGCGCCGCGCCGTTGCACTTGTTTCCCATCCTCCAGCTCGTTATGACTAGAGACAGTAAATCATGATAGAAGGGTTCGCCACCAGCTGTAAATTATTTTTGAACGGTCTGATGTTGTTTTCAAACACTTAGTAATTGTATGCAGAAAATGCTTTTATCAGTGGCTTTTTGCTTGCAGCAGTAACGATTAACCGCACCGCGCCGGTTTCCACCGGTTCAAATGACTGGATGCGCTTGTGTCCTACCGAAATGCCTTCACAAATTTTCTTCCACTCCCCTTTGATAAAACCTTCTACCCGGTAGCTTCTGATGCGCTCTCCACTTTGTATATTTTCAAGTATTTCAATCTGGTTAATTTTCTGTGGCGATTTTAATTTTATTTCAAAACTGTATCCACTCCCTGACATGCTTCCTGCTTTGGAGCTGTTACGTTCTTTTAATTTTTTGCCGAAATCTTTGAAAACTTTTGAATCATATGCCGGAAACAAACCAGCAGTATCGATGGCCATCCCAATGAGCATATTTGTATTATTACCTACAGAAGTATAATAACGCTCCAGCAATTCCCCGGCTGAAAAAACCTTGTCCTGTTGTCCATCTTTCCAAAGCCACCCACCGTTCCAGGCGTCTTGTTTCCTGTTTGGAAAATCTGCTTCAGCGCTCACCCAATAGCGCCCCTGCGGATCTCCATGGCCATTGCTGATAACTTCTTTGCCGTCATGATTCAGAACCGCATTAATCCTGCTCCAGAACGGGTAGGGTGTTTTTCCGTCTTCGTTCTCTACCCACCTGAGAATATTTCTGGCCCCCACCGGGCCCTGAAACAAACATGCATTGGGCTGGTATTTTTGCAGCAACCTGTCCACTTTATCCTGAATACCGGTTGTACGATCAGTCATTACACCACCATCAAACCAGATTTCAAAAAGTTTACCATATCCCGACCATAACTCTTCCAGCTGACGGTAAACGACGTCATTGTATTGAAGCCGCTTTTCATCCGTCATCGGCAGATAGCCCGCCTGGTAATAAGTATTCATGTTCGTGTTATAATAAAAACCTGGTTTAACGCCATACTTTTTGCAAGACTTTATAAAGTCTGCCACAATATCAGCGTTCCCTTCCCGAAAGGGCGTGTTGCCAACATGGTAAGGATGTACCCTGGTCTTCCACAAACAAAAACCAGTACCATGCTTCACTGTTAGCACTGCATAGGTAGCGCCGGCAGACTTTGCAGCCTTTATCCATTGATCGGTATTGAGTCCGGAGGGATGGAAAACAGATAAAGCTGGCAGTGTTTCTTTTTTTGAATAATCAAAACTTTCGGGGGCATAAATGTTAATGTCCAGGTGAATGATTACACCAATTTCTTTGTCTATCCATTGCACCTGTTCGGCAGTAGGTAGAACATCCCTTTCCTGGCCACTCATTGATATTTTCAATCCGAAAAAAAGAAGTGTCAATAGAATATTTTTCGCCATCGTCATGCTGTTAGATTGTGTGTAAACCATTCGTTGCTGTTATTTGGTGCGCCTGTTTGTTGCTGCGGTCTTGTCACCCACTTTTTTTTGTATTAAACAGATCCACGCATAGTTATTTTCAATGCGTTGGGAATCTGCTCTAATTTGTTCATCTCTATCATCGCTGCCACCGACTGTCCCAATCCTTCAAAATCTGTTGTAATGACCGATACATTTAATAATTCTTTGAAAACTGAATCATCACTTAACGAGATCACATCGATGTCGCGCCCAATCTTATACGTTGAATTACCAATAAGCTTTAACAGTGACACCAGATCCCCGTCGTCGTGGACGATATAAAGCGTCGAAGGGTGAAGCAATTTTTTTTCTGACACCCCCGTTATAGTAAACTTTTTTGTGTGTACATCACTGTATTTTTTTAGCGCATGAACGGTAGCTGCAAATTGCGCTGCTCCCGTATGATTCAGCAGGCAAATATTTCTGTACCTGCTTTGCGGAATCTTTAAACGGCAGAGTGTATTATACAAACTATTGTTACCGCCGTGAACAATGGTCACATAATAACTGCTTCTTTTTACACCTGCATTATTGAGCAGTACCACTTCTTTTAAAGCAACTGACCGCAACACGGAAGACAACTTTTTTTGTTCAGGCAGTGAAAAATTCTGCGACGCAACAATGTAGTAATGATATTTTCCAGCGTTGTCAGCAAGGGTGTCCCGGAGTGTTTCTGCATGGTTCTGATGATACCGGACATCAATATCAGCATTCCCGCCAAGTGCTTTTAGCAGGGAAGCATAAAATAAATTTTCCCCGGTTCCGAATTTACCCGCAATAAAAAGTATCCTGTATTTAACAGGCTTATTTGTTTTAATAAAAAAACCCAGGCCCGATACCGACGCAACGTAGCCCGAACTTTTCAACTTCTGGTAAGCTTTGTCAACAGTGTCCCTCGACACTTTTTGTGCCCTGCTGCATGCGTTGATTGAAGGAAGCTGATTGCCTCTTGCCAGTAGCCCATTTTCAATGTCCTTTATCACAGCAGTCACAATCTGATTTACTTTGGTTTGCTCTGAATTGACTCTAATATTCAAAAATCTCATAATGACAACCGTAATTTTTGCGACGACCCAATTTAAGGGGCCTTTAAGTACCAACTACTTCTCTCAGGCCCCTTTTTCGTGGGTAAAAACTGCCAAGTTTTAAATTTTCACAATGGCATGTATTTGTCTGATGCTAGTCTTTAGTATATAGTTTGCCAACCATTTATATTTTCTATTATCCACCTACCGCAGACTTACCAATTGCACCGGGCCGAGTAGACCAGATGGCACCAGGGGCGAATCTTTGGTAAAATAATTCCACGTCGTGAAACAATATCGTTTTGATGATGGCCGTGGTTTATTTTGCAGGAACCAGTCCGGAAATTCCTTCAGTGAAAAACCAAAACTGATATAACCGGGAATCCACTCGCAGTCTGCCGGTTCCTGTTCATCACCTATCAACCTGTTGGCCCATACATTGGTAACTTCAATTTCCAGTTTGTTGTTTGCAGCCTTCAGCAGGCCCCGGGGAATTTCAATGCGCCAGGGCGCGGTCCATACAACACCAAGATCTGTATTGTTGAGTTTGACCCGCGCAATATGCTGTACAACACCCAGATCCAAAAACAAGGGTGAAGATTTATCTGAAACAATTGCAGGCGCTGTATTAAACGAAGTGGTGTATACAGCAGTTCCGCTGTAATATTTTATACCGTTGTCTCCGTTTTGGGTCCAGTCAGTCAGTGTAGAGAACGTTACAGGTTTGGCTGGCCCGCCCCACAGCGCATCAAATTTTACATGCCAGGGTGATTTTAATACCTGCAATTGTTTTTCCAGAGGAAAATTGCTGGCCTTATTTTTTTCAGCCATTGCGTTCGCTGTTCGGAAAACGATAAAATAACTCTGCGCTTTATCAAATTTTATCGGAAAAACAGTTTCTCCATTGCTGGTTTCAAATGTTGTCACCACGCGCATGGTACCATTTACAGG
>JBDUAY010000479.1:0-4339 GCA_040004415.1 Bacteroidota bacterium
ATAAGATCAGGGCTTACCTGAAAGCCATTAAGCTGTACAATTATGATAAGGTTGAAATAGAATGGACAAAACTGCAGTATGTGAGCAATCTGAAAAAGGCGCCGGATGGAAATTACTACGGTACCATTTCATTTGAACAGGTTTTTCGCGGATACCTTGACGGCAAAGTGGTGTACGAAGATTTAACCGTAAAAACCGGCGAGGTAATATTGAAATCTTATGAAAAAATGGTCAATGGCGTTTCTCAGGATGAGTGGGAAGTTTTACTGGGCGATATCAGTGTTAAGACGACCAAATCTCTTTAAATGAAGCACTGGCGTACGCGTATGAATAATAACAGGATCAGATACGTCTTTGCGGTATTGGCATTGTTTGTACACCAATACGCAACGGCGCAGGTGTTTAGCAACGGAATGTCTGCGCTGGACAAGGTCAATGTGTACAAGGTGGTTACGTTTGAGGAGTTTATACACCGGTTTAACAACGATGTCAAATCCAATATCCGGATGGCATACCGGTTTTATAAAGTTGAGTTTAAGGTCCGGCGTCCGGCCCTGATTCGGAGTTTATTTGATTATGAGACGAAAGCGTGGGACACGGCGATGATTAGCAATTTTGCCACGGCGGCCATTGATACCAGGAAAGTTGCTTTTTTGGATCAGGGCGCTAACCTGCTGGCAGAAGCAGTGTGCAGGTTTCGTTACGGTTCAGCAGATATAGAGGTGCCTGTGGTACTGCATTATATATCCGATCCGGAAAAAGGCAGTAAATGGGTAATCGTTGGTGTGGGCCATCATCCGCTTTCATTGAAGGAAGTTACATTGCCTGTTATAAAAGAAAAAGCTGTGTTGCGGTTTATTAACCCGGTTAACAACGAAGCTAATTTTACAGAACTGAGCCGTGTTTTTGATGATAAGGAGAACCTGCAGGACTATTTTGATCATGCGTTATTTCTTAAACCCAGGTTTGGCGCATTTTATAACGCCGTGTTGAACAGCGAACTGCAGTTTCTATATGTTAAGGAAATCAGGTATCACGCGCTTCAATATGAAAATTGGATTTTCACTGTAAAGGAGTTTCGCAGAAATACATTGAACTCGGGGTGGCTTATCAGCAAATTACTCCGGGTCAATACACCGGAAGAGAAGAACAATTATATAAAAACGTTGATGGGTGAATAATTTATTTGTTGTAAATGAGCCAAAATTATGAGAAGATTTAAAAAAGTGCTGACCACCGCATGGGTGTGTTTTTTATTTATCAATGTCAATGCACAGGATTCTATTACTGTTAGTGACGCCATTGAGATGAGGGTTAGGTCAGAATCGCTGGTTAAGCGTGAACTCAAAGAATTGCTGGACAATATCAGTACCAATGAAAGTACGCAGCTTACAAAAGAAGTAATTACTGGTAGTCATTCCGGGTCTGGTAACAAGATTTTTTACAATTCAAAGGTGGTTATAGAAGATGACATTAACCCGGCGTATAAAACTACCGCTACCAGTCATGAAATACCCATTGACCGGTATTTAAGCGATTTTGATCTCTTTTATAAGAAAAGCGAAGTTCCTTCTATTTTCTTTAATGACTTCCGCACTTCCAATGTAAAAAAGGGCAAAGACATCTACGTCAAAGTCTATTTTACGTCACTGTTTAAAAACGCCAATAAATATAGCGATACGGCATACACACAAAATAACCGCCAGGCAGAAATCAGGTTCCTGCGTGACAATAAAAAATGGGTTCCCTATATATCCAGCATCAGCTTCTTTAACCCGGCAGACACAGCAAATGACCTGTCAAATGACATCCTGCTGGTGAGAGAAAAAAATAAATTCGATAACGCTGCGCTATCGGCTTCTGCGGCACTGTCTGCTCAACTAACTATTGACGGGGAATTAAAAGCAAAAAAAGAAAAGGAGATGCTGGAAGCCTTTGAGCTCCAGGAAAAAACATTCACCAGTTTAATGCGTGAAGGGGATAATGCGCTGGAGCAAAATGATTTTGTTACGGCACTTAAAGATTATAAGCAGGCGCAGGATTTAAAGCCTTACGACATGGGGCCGCGTGCTAAATTAGACAAGACGAGGCGAAAACAGGAATCGGCTGCATTGACAAAAAGTGAGCTGTTTGATCAGTATGTAAAGGAAGCAAGGACACTGGCCCGCAAGCGGCATTTCAAAGAGGCGCTGGAATCTTATCAGCAGGCTGCAGAACAAAAACCTGATCTTCCTGCCGAAATTACCTCCGAAATAAACGCACTTACAAAAACATACCGGGTGTTGTCTACACTGGAGGAGAAATACAATGCCGGATTGTACAAAGAAGCCATCCGTCAATACCGTGATGCGAATAAGAAAGACGGCGAGAATTCGGATTATTATCTTGGCATTGCACGCTGCTATGTAAAAATGAATGAACCAAAGGATGCGTTGAAAAATTACGACAAGGCCTATGAGTTGGACAAAAACAACCTGGAAGCCATTGAGGAGCGGGCAATATTGTATAAGAAGCAGGCTGATTATGTAAATGCGCTCACAGACTATAAATCCTATGTGCTGCTGGCAAAAGACAATACAAAGATCTATGAGGAAATGGCTGACCTTAAAATACTCATGAATAACAAGACCGATGAGGCTGTTAAATTCCTGGATGATGGAATACGGTATAATCCAAAATCTGCAAGTCTCTATATAAAAAAGGGTTTGTTGCTGCTGCAAAAAAATGACTTTAAGGAAGCCGAGAAGAATTTTACATCGGCTATCCGTATTGATAGTTCCATTGGATCTGCGTTCTTTAACAGGGGCAAATGCCAGTACGGACTTAAACGGTATGCAAACGCAGCTACAGATTTTGAATCTGCACGTACTGCAGGCCTGGAGACTAACTACCTCACGGAGATTGCAGGTTTTGCTGAAGTTTTATATGCAAAATCAACAGAAAAGTTTAATCAGAAAGCCATTGATTCAGCACTTTTTTATGTGAGTAGTGCTATCAGTATTACGCCGTCCAATTCAACCTATTGGTTTAACAGGGGCGAATATCTTTTTGCTGCAAATAAAATGGAGCAGGCAATAACCAATTATGATCGGGCAATACAACTTACACCGGCCTATACCACCAGCTACTATAAACGCGGTTTGTCTTATTATAACCTGAAAAAATATCACCCTGCCATTGCTGACCTGAGATCGGCAGACAGTCTTAATAGCTCAATGTATCTGGTGCCGAAATCTCTGGGCGATGCTTATTATGCAATTGCAGATTTTCCGGGAGCATCCGTATATTATGAAAACAGCCTTAAAACCATTGATGCAGGCAAGGCGCAGGTGTTGCCGGCAACAATAGCAGAAATTTACAACCTGCTGGGAGAAACCTATTACAAGGCAGCTAATTATGAAAAAGCATTGAACTCATTTAAATCTGCATTGAAAAAAAACGGCAATTTTCCATTGGCCTATTATAACCGTGGCATTGCCTATTATAAAACCAATGAACTGAGTAACGCGGTAGAAGATATCTCCAAAGCCATTTCTTCTGAGGCTACCAACCCGGAATGGTTTTATTCGCTGGCAAATGTTTACCAGGAGAAAAAAGAATATCAAAAAGCCGCAGAAAATTATAGTCATTGTATAAAGCTGGATACCGCCCGAAAAAAGGCAGACGCAGTTTACTACCGCGGCGTTTGTTATTACCAGGTGCAAAACTGGAACGATGCACTGAAAGACTATGAAGTATACCGTTCCAGAGGTATCGATTCAGGTGTAAAAGAATTCGATCTGCAGCTGGGCAACATATACCTGAATACCGGAAAGAAGGATTCTGCCTACAGTTGTTTTAACCGTTTTTATACGGCGGATACTACCAATGGCTTGGCTATGTACAATATGGCCAGGGTTTTGTATTTCACTGGCAAAACCGATGAAGCACTGGCATTGTTTGATCGATCATTCCAGACAAAAATGGTGACGAAATCGGATATAAAAAAGGAGTCGCTGGTTTTTACAATAACATCGGTGTTATTTATTCGAATCAATCCAATTATTTTGAAGCATTGAAAAATAGTTTTGCTGCTTTGAAGATAAGGGAGGAAATCGGAGATAAAAAAGGATTAGCAGCTTCGTATAATAATATTGCTATTATTTACGAACATCAAAAAAACTATACGGAAGCATTGAAGAATTATTATGCTGCTTTAAAAATAAGACAGGAAACCGGAGAACAGTTATATATTGGTGCTTGCTACACTAATATCGGAGTTATTTGCGAAAACCAGGGAAATTATTCTGAAGCATTGAATAACTATTTTGAAGCATTGAAAATTTATGAAGCAGTGGGC
>JBDUAY010000480.1:0-4314 GCA_040004415.1 Bacteroidota bacterium
TGTATGGAAACCAGATATTTCGCACATGGGGTTCCCTGGAATCCCCTTTTCAGAGAGTTAACTACGCTGAATTTAAGACCCATAGCTGGAATGGGCCTGGTACTTCTAATTGGGACCCCATTCTTAGCCAGGCCGACAGGTTTAACTATAATGGTTCAACGTATAACATTGAAGATGGAAGTTATTTCCGGCTTAGAAATGTTCAGTTGGGATACAGTTTTGCCAATAGTATGATATCTAATCTGAAACTTAGTAATTTAAGATTGTTTGCTAATGTGCAAAATTTTAAAACATGGAAAAATAATTATGGATATACTGCCGAATTCGGAGGCGATGCCACGGCATTTGGTTATGACAATGCAGGTGGTGCAATACCGGTTATTACAACATTTGGTTTAAGTGTTTCTTTTTAATTTAATAAATGAAGTTTTATATGAAAAATAAAAAAATAATTTTAGGGCTTTTAATTCTGGCGCCCATAATTTTTTCTTCCCTTGGTTGTAAAAAATTTTTAGACCGAAAGCCATTAACAGCCACCCTGGATGACTTGAACCAGGGAACATTGGAGGCGCAAAGTTTTGGTTTATACAGCTCATTAAGAAATGCAGGGTTCTCTACGTTGCCCTGGCTCGATTTTAATAGCATACGCGATGATGATGCTCAAAAAGGCAGTAGTGCCACAGATGGTCTGGAAATTAATGCAGAATTCGAAACTTTTCAATATACAAAAGACGACTGGGCAACTGATACCTACTGGAATGATCATTATAATATGATCAACCAGGCAAATAAAGAATTGTACACTGCAGATTCATTGAAGGTTTCAGACGCTGCCTCTCTAAGAAATGTTGGTGAAGCATGTTTCTTTAGGGCATATTCTTATTTTGAATTAGTAAAAGCTTATGGAGATATTCCCTTAATTAATTATTATTATACTAAAGCCTCTGATGGTGTAAGGCCTAAATCTCCCGCTGCAACTATTTATGCCCTTATTGATTCTGACTTAAATGTTGCGGTCACATATTTGCCTGTAAACTGGGAAGTTGCGGGTAACAATATTTACCCGGGGCGCCTAACAAGTGGAGCTGCAAAAACTTTATGGGCACAGACTTATTTATTCAGGAAAAGCTGGCCGATGGTTGTAGGTCTTTGTAATGAGGTAATGGTTTCAGGACAATATTCTCTATCGTCAAACTTTACTGATGTATGGAAAGACGGATTAGCAGGGGCAGGTAAAAACGGGCCCGAATCGATATTCGAGGAACAAAACTGGCTTACCCAGGGTGGTGCTAAAAATTTCGGCACCCAATGGGGAACAAGCCAGAATGTAAGGCAGGGCGGTGCAAGCACAGATTGGAATCTCGGTTGGGGCTGGAATACACCGACAGATAAATTGGTAGATGACTGGGATAGCACTGATCCGAGAAAAGCTGCTACAATTCTTTATTCAGGCAAATACGATGGAGGAACTGCTAACGGAGGGTACGGTGCAACTTTGCCGGCTTATGATCCTGGGGCATTACTTGATCGAAAGTATTGGAATAAAAAAGTTTATTCAGATCCTGCCATGAGGGCATTTACCGGCCAGATCGGTAGTTCCGGTGGCGCTGACTGGATTAATCACAGAATTATAAGGTATGCAGATGTGTTGCTTATGCTTGCGGAAGCTTCAAATGAAATGGGAGATGGTGCAACGGCTGAAGCTATGCTTGAAAAAGTGAGGGCAAGAGCAAGAGGAGGAAACAATGCTGTGTTGCCGCACATAGCTTTTGTAAATGAGGGTCAAATGCGTACCGCAATTAAAAATGAACGAAGATGGGAATTTGCAATGGAAGGTTATAGGTTTTACGACCTTGTGCGCTGGACGCCTGCATCGGATGGAATTGATGCGCCTGGCCAGCTTGGAACTTTAGGATACCAGCCGCGGAATGCTTTGTATCCGATACCACAGCCCGCTATTGACCTTTCGGGAGGTGTGCTAAAACAAAATCCTAATTATTAATATTTATAACCTGATATAAATGCCGGTACTTATATAAATGCCGGATTATCATAAAAAAATTAAACAATGAATTTTAAAAAAAACCTAGTTGGTAATGCAGTTGTATTGCTTTTATTGCTAATTGCAAGTAGCAGTTGCAACAAGTTAAGCAGGCCTACTTTGGCTGCTGACTATCCTAAAGATGGCAATCCGCCGGGTGGCCCATTAAAATTTTATGCTGCATTGGATGGTTCTGCTGTAGATAGCATCAGGGCTAACTTTGGCGTGGGCCAAAATGTAACTTATGCTGCTGGTGTTTCTGGAATGGCAGCTCAATTTGATGGATCCAAAAATGGTTATATCTCTTTTCCATCTGCAAATGATTTTGGGCAGTCCACAAGCTTTACTATTTCATTTTGGATGCATATAACAATGGCACAAAAAGATAACAATCATGCAGTAGGCGTATTAGCTTTCGCAAATTCAAAAAACTTTTGGGGTAATATTACTTTCTATGCCGATAACAATGCAAAGAGCCCAAGCGATTCAATGGATTTAAAAATTCATTTTAATGCACCAAATAATGGAGACAATTGGAATTTTGCCGGATATAATTTTGCAAAGGCATGGCCTAAAATGTATGATGGGCAATGGCACCAGGTTGCATTTACTTACGATGCTTCAACCTCAACCGGTACTGTGTATAGAGATGGTGCGCAATTCGATCAAAAAACCGGTCAAACAATAGCATTTGAAAATTCGTCACAAATGATACTTGGTGGTTTCCAGGAAGCGGCAGGCATAGCTGGGAATTACGCAGATAATACTTGGATGGCAGGGTTTCCGGGAATGATAGACCAGGTAAGGCTATATGGAGCCGCTTTAGCACCTGCTGATGTAGCTGCCTTATTCACCAACAAGCAATAATATTTATTTGCAGAAAAATAGTAAAACCCTCATCAACTAAAATGATGAGGGTTTTTTAACTTTGTAAAATGCCTTGCTTTGCTGCTTTCAATTTCGGATAAAGTTATTTTGAACAGAAGGAATTCTTTCCGCCAAACATTTACCAGGCATTGGGAGTTAAATTGCATCAATCGGGCAATCCTAATCCATAAAATGTAAACAGAGACTAAATAAATTGTGTTGAATAAATTAATTTTAATTATTGGCTTATCAGGTTTTATTTTTCTTATGGAATCCTGCCGGCAGCCCGATACTACCTTCACGCGCCTTTCTTCATCCAAAACAAATATTAATTTCAAGAATGAGCTGGTAAAAAGGGAAGCCTTTGGCATCCTTTACTATTTATATTATTATAATGGTGGGGGTGTTTCGGCCGGAGATATTAATAACGACGGCTTGCCGGATATTTACTTCACGGCAAATAGCAAGGGGCACAATAAGCTGTATTTAAACAAAGGTAATTATCAGTTTGAAGACATTACCGAAAAGGCTGGCGTAGCAGGTACTTCCGATTGGTGTACGGGTTCAACCATGGCGGATGTAAATGGCGATGGTTTGCTGGATATTTATGTATGCTCCGTTCAGGGTGAACATAATTTGCACGGTCGTAATGAACTTTTTATTAATAATGGTAACGGTACTTTTACGGAGAGTGCAGAAAAATATGGCCTTGCTTTGTCCGCCTATTCTACGCAGGCAGTGTTTTTTGACTATGACCATGACGGGGATTTAGATTGCTTTATATTGAATCAATCCCATCATCCCAATGGGAACATCGTTGATACAAGTAACCGGAGAAAATTTGACGCTAATGCGGGTGACCGCCTTTACCGAAATGATATCAGCACAACCGGTAAATTCACGGACGTTTCGGCACAAGCAGGTATTTATCAAAGTAGTTTGGGCTACGGTTTAGGTATTTCTGTTGCGGATGTAAATAATGACGGATGGGATGACATTTACATCGGAAACGACTTTCACGAAAATGATTACTACTACATAAATAATGGTGACGGAACCTTTACAGAAAGCGGAGCCAAACATTTTGGGCATTATTCAAGGTTTAGTATGGGCAATGATATTGCCGATTATAATAATGACGGGCAGCCCGATATTGTTACGGTAGACATGCTGCCGCCTGATGAAAAAACAATGAAGAGCTATGGAAGCGATGAGCATGAGAATATTTATAATTTCAAAATTTTACGCAATGGTTTTCAAAACCAGGTTTCAAGAAATTGTTTGCAGCGAAACAATGGCAGCGGGAAAAGCTTTAGCGATGTGGCATTGATGGCAGGCGTTTCGGCAACGGATTGGAGCTGGTGCCCTCTATTCGGGGATTTTGATAATGATGGCAATAAGGATTT
>JBDUAY010000481.1:0-4310 GCA_040004415.1 Bacteroidota bacterium
CTCCGCCGTGACAGGGCGGCATTCTAACCAACTGAACTACCGATCCAAACACCCTATATTTTAGGGACGGCAAAGATAGGAGTTTTGACCTCTTATCAAAAAATGTTTTTACACTTTATTAAGTGTCCTTTTTACAGACATTCCAGGAAATTTTTCACAAAAAATGGTCCACGCGCTTATGTTATTATCCCGGATGTCAGCCTAAGCAACCCGGAAATAAACAAATCTGAGGCTGGTGTGTTTTGCTGTTTGCACTTTTTTTAATAGGATAACCGAACCGCTATTTAATTAGTTTGGTTTACTGATACCCAGGTTTTCGCCTTTAAGCAAACTATGCAAATCAGGATTCCCGACCATTGTTGAAATAAAAGCCCCCATGCTTTTTCTTGAATTGTCTGTGCCTGTTTCACGGTGACCTTTTTGCGTAATGGCATAGTCTGCTTCGCCGGCATTCGTAAACCAATCAGGACTAAAAATGGTATAATCCATTTTATACTGCAGCCGCCAGTTTTTTATCTGGCCGCCGCCAGCGTAGAAAAAGAATGTTTATTGCCCCTATTCCTTCCCCTATTATAAAAATAAGCATAGGCAAAACTATTATATGCCTCAAACATCACCTGGCAAAAAATAGCACTTTTTTATTCGATTAAACAGGGTGCAGATCAGATGCCGCTTTTTTTAATAAATGGCGTATCTTTTAAAAAAGAATGCACCATCAAAAGATACAGGAAGCAACAATATATTTCACTTCTGATATCCACGCAGATGGAACGCCTTTTATAGTACTCAATGTGTGGTGACAGGTCAGCATATAGCATTGCACATTTAATGCTATATTAACCGGCAGGATAAAGAAATCATTAACCTGTTTTCAAACTATAAATATGCTTATTGAAATAGTATTATTGCTAACCACCTTTTACTTGTTTTGCGGATTGGTATTTGCTATTGTGTTTGTGCTACAAGGCCTGGCCGTTGTTGACAAAGGCGCCCGCGGCAGCAGTATAGGGTTCAAAATAATTATCTTGCCTGGTATAGTATTATTGTGGCCGGTACTACTCAAAAAATGGATAAACGCAAAATCAACCAGTCATGATGAAGCGCCTTAGAAAAAGACATCTGCAAATATGGATGTTTCTTGCTTTTTTACTACCAGCTGGTATTCTTGTTGGTTGGCTGACTGTTCCCAAAGAACCCGTACAAGCGGTGTTGCAACCGGAAACAAGTACGCCATTGCCTGTGGTTCTGAAAAGGTCAGATAAACAAAATTATACGGCCGCTATTCGTAGTAGTACAGATGGATTGAGGTTGCAGCTTGAATGGATTAATAAAATAGCTTTGCAATATCCTGCCGCTACCATTTATGCAGGAACAACCAGTAAAGATTTGAATAAAGCAAAATTAATCGGCCGGATTGAAGCAAGAGGCAATTGGTACTTACCATTGGATTCAACATTCAAGGCAACCAGCGGCAATACCGATCATTTTATATTGTACGATTTTATCCATCACCAGGTTATTGATACAATAAATTTTAAGCCATGAGTGCATCCTATGAAGCGGTTGGCTGGAACAGGCAAAAAAAGTTTTATGACTGGCTGATTGCAGGCTTCTGTATTTTATACCTGGCTGTTTTCATTGGATTTACTGCAATATATAATCCGCAGTGTACTTTTGAAACGATGCTGATACGTTCAGCCGGAACGCTCGCTATTTTATTGCTGCATATTATCCTCGCCATTGGGCCATTAGCGAGGATAAATAAAAAATTCCTGCCATTACTATACAATCGCCGCCACCTGGGCGTAACTATGTTTACCATTGCACTGGTGCATGGCGGTTTTGCGATTCTTCAATTTCATACTTTGGGTAATGTAAATCCATTTGTTTCACTTTTTACCTCTAACACCCAATACAATTCAATTGCGCAGTTTCCATTCCAGGCATTGGGATTTTTCGCACTGCTTATCTTTTTACTGATGGCAGCTACTAGTCATGATTTTTGGCTGCACAACCTTTCACCAAAAATCTGGAAGGCGCTGCACATGTTTGTTTACCTCGCTTATTTACTGATTATATTGCATGTCATGCTGGGGGTTGTGCAATATGAAACCAACCCTGTCTTTGTTATTATTATTGCAGTTGGCGCCACCACCGTTATATTGTTACACCTGGCCGCCGGAATCAAAGAAGTGAAAAAAGATAGCCAGCTGTTTGACCGTACAGATCAAGGTTTTTCTTATGTCTGCAATGTATTTGAGATAGAAGAAAGCCGGGCAAAAATATTTTGTATTGGCGTGGAAAGAATAGCCATTTACAGGTGCGAAGGAAGACTGTATGCCGTTCACAATGTATGCAAACACCAGGGTGGTCCGCTGGGTGAAGGAAAAATCCTGGATGGTTGCATAACATGTCCATGGCACGGATACCAGTATCTGCCTGGCAATGGCCAATCGCCGCCGCCATTCAAAGAGAAAGTAAGTACATATGATGTACGGATCAAAGACGAAAAAGTTTGGCTGAATCCAACACCATATCCGGAAGGCACGGAAAGACCGGGCGCCATGATTTAAGAACACAACAAAGAAACACTGTAATGAACAACGACGAATTTTACATCGGCTGGATGGAAAAAGCACCTGCGGGATTTGCGAAGTATATTAAAAAGATGCTGCTTATACTAGTGGTTGTCGTAGCAATCACCGGGTTGTTGCTTGCATTGTCTCAAAAGCCATTCGCAACGGGCAATTTTGAATTCGGGAAGCTGACCGAAATAAGAGGCGTTTATTTTGGCGAACCTATTCCATTGTTGAAAGCTGTTAATGGCAAAGATATATTCGGAAATACCTCTTTTATTACAATTCCTTTAATTGGCTTTGGAAAATCAGGCGTTGCAGATGTTATTGCTGGAATTGAAAAACAAAAAAATATTGCACTGAACCGCAAAGAAGTAACCATGCAAGGAACACTCTTGTATAACGATGGCAAATTGTTAATGCAGATTGACTCAAAGGATTCGATTTTTCTCAAAATTGGTGCTGACGCCGGTAACATTTTATCACCGGTTATTACTGATCTCGGAGAGCAGGTAATTCATGGCGAAATAGTTGATCCAAAATGTTTTTTTGGTGTTATGAAACCCGGGGAGGGCAAACCACATAAGGATTGCGCCATTCGTTGTATTCTTGGCGGTATTCCACCTGTATTAAAAGTAAAGGACGAAAAAGGAAATGAAAATTATTACCTGGTAGTTGGGGAAAACGGTGAAAAAATGAATGAAGCAGTAAAAAACTTTATAGCAGAGCCGGTGACGGTGCATGCAAAAGTGGTAAAATATGATGATTGGATAGTACTCTACATAAAGAAAAAGGGTATCACACAATTTTCATACCTGCGCGAACATTTTGGCGGCGCAATAGCATCATGCGAACCGGCGCGTATGAAATAGGTGGTAAAATCAACCAGCAATGGAGTATGATTTTTTATTGGATGATAAGATGTTTTCGCCGTCTATCAGGATTCTAGCGTGTAGATATAATGCCGGAGCAACCCTGCTACAAAGGCCTTACCACCTTTACAAATTTTCACCGCTCAACCAGTCCGAATTGCATAACTTAACTGACAATCTTTTATCCTTCGCCACAAAAAATTACGCTACTAAATAACGTATAAAAAAAATAATTACACAAACAAAAACTCCACTGTTTTTTTGTCTTGTTATAACCTGGCATTTAATAATTTACCTGGTTGTAAATCCATACTTCCGGTAAATACTTTTTGCTTCTGCACTTATCAAAAAATGCATAAAGGATTGGGCCGCCTCCGGGTGTGGTGCTGTCTTTAAGATACCGGCCATGTATACTGCATGAATGTTTTCACCGGCAGGTATTGGAACCATACCGATCGGATGTTTAAGCATTTGCTGATACCAGGCTTCAGAATACCATACTGGCCCGGCGTCACTCTGATCATATAAAATACGCATAGGTGTTTGCCTGTGGTGTATTTGCGTCAGATAAGTACTGCTGTCTTTAACTTTCGTTTCCATAATCATTTTCTTCAGTTTAGCTCCACCTGCTTTTACATAGGCTTCTTCAATTCGTTTGCCAATGCCTTCCCATTCCGGATTGGGCATTGTTACCCTGACATCACTTCTGCCTAAATCAGCTAACCCTTTGATGTTTTTAGGATTTCCAGCCCGGACCATGATGGCGAGATTATTATAAGCATAAGATGCAGTATCGGTTACGTAAGCAGCCATTTGATCCATGCCACTTTTGCCATCAGTGAATATATCCGGTTTCAATGTG
>JBDUAY010000107.1:0-14611 GCA_040004415.1 Bacteroidota bacterium
GCAATTTTGTGTAGCAATATTGTTTGACCGGTTGAACCGGCACTCGTTTAACGTTATAACAAAGAAAATATTAGCCGTTTTTGCCTGTTCTTTGATCAAAAACCAGAATTTGCTGTAAACAACCAGGCTGGCAGGAAGATTTGGTTGAAAAAGCCCCGTCCTATGTAAGGCGGGGCTATAAAATTATAAAGATCCTTACCCTTTTTTTCTTTGCATTACTTTTTCCGCTGCAGCAACAACATGAGCGGCAGTTAAGCCATATTTTTCCAATAATTGGGTGGGGGTACCGCTTTCACCAAAGGTATCATTGGTACCTACATATTCAATTGGTATCGGAAGATTTTTAGCAGCAACCTGGGCAATACTGTCACCCAATCCACCGATAATATTATGTTCTTCAACCGTTACCGCACATTTTGTTTTAGTAATCGATTTTATGATCGCTTCGGTGTCCAGCGGCTTAATGGTATGAATATTAATTACTTCTACGCTGATCCCTTTTTCCTGCAGGGTAACGCCGGCTTCGATAGCTTTCCAAACCATATGTCCGCAGGCAAAAATGCTTACGTCGGTTCCTTCAGAAAAAATCTGGGCTTTGCCAATTTCAAAAGGCATTTCTGAAGTAAAGATTGGCCAAACGGGTCTGCCAAAACGCAGGTAAACCGGGCCAGCGTAATCTGCAATCGCCATTGTTGCAGCCTTTGTTTGCGCATAATCGCATGGAACAATCACAGTCATGCCCGGAAGCATCTTCATCATACCAATATCTTCCAGTATCTGGTGTGTAGCGCCATCTTCACCCAGGGTAAGACCTGCATGTGAAGCACAGATTTTTACATTTTTACCCGAATAAGCCACAGACTGGCGAATCTGATCATAGACGCGGCCGGTAGAAAAATTGGCGAATGTGGTTGTATAAGGAATTTTGCCGCCGATGGTTAAACCGGCCGCTATACAAATCATATTTGCTTCTGCGATACCGCATTGCACAAAACGCTCCGGATTTTCTTTAATAAACTGGTTAAGTTTCATTGAACCCAGCAAATCTGCCGTTAAAGCCACAATATTGGGGTTGGTTCTTGCTGCTTCTGCTATACCGTCTCCAAAGCCACTGCGTGTATCTTTTTGTCCGGTTGGTTTGATATCTTTTAATGCCATTTTCTAAATGTTATTTAAAGCAGCAAAGTAAAGAAGAAATTATCGATTGAGGCATTTTAGAATTGTGGGATTTTGAGATTTTGGAATTTGAAGCAATCCAAAAATAGCAATGGTGGCTTACCGGCGCCAAAATCAGCTATAGTAATATTTGTTAGTTTAGCCCTGCGTTCTGTTTATTATACAATTTTGCGTCTACGGTCAGCCGCTGTTCCCATTTCCAGGCGGTGAGCATCATGTCTTCCAATGAATATTTTATTTTCCAGCCCAGCTGCGCAACGGCCAACTCATTGTTGGCATAAATGGCAATCACGTCTCCAGGACGGCGCGGCGCAATCACATAATTTAATTTTACACCGCTTACTTTTTCAAACGTATGAATAGCTTCCAGAACGGTAACACCATTGCCGGTACCAAGATTAAATACTTCGCATTTTTTATCGGTTCTGCCTTCTATTAAATACAGGAGTGACAACGTGTGCGCATGTGCGATATCGCAAACATGTATAAAATCACGCACGCAGGAACCGTCACGGGTATCATAATCATCACCAAATACTTTCATCTGGGGCAGTTTGCCTACGGCTGTTTGTGTAATGGCCGGCACAAGGTTGGCTGGCTTGCCGATGGGTAATTCTCCTATTTGTATTGTTGGATGAGCGCCGACTGGATTAAAGTAGCGCAATAATATAGACTGAACCTCATTTACTTTAGAAAATTCATTGATAATTTGTTCACCCATTTGTTTGGTATAACCATACGGAGATTCTGCAGGCTTGGGCGGCGTTTTTTCTGTAACCGGAATTACATCAGGATTGCCATACACGGTGCAGGAAGAAGAAAAAACGAAATAAGGTATTTTAAATTCGTGTACACATTTCAGCAGGTTGATTAACGATACCACATTGTTTTCAAAATACATTAATGGCTCTTCAACTGATTCACCCACGGCTTTGTACGCAGCAAAATGTATGATGCCGGCAATGTCTTCGTTCTCCTGGAAAATAGCGAACGTATCATCATAATTACAAAGATCCACTTTATAATTTTTCACTTTTTTACCGGTGATCTTTTCTACGCCTTCCAGTATGCGGGCGGAAGAGCGCGAGTTATTATCAACGGAAATAACATCAAACCCATGTTCCATTAAATCAACAACGGTATGCGAACCTATGTAGCCACATCCGCCGGTAACGAGAATTTTTTTCATCTTTTATAAGTTGATGTTTTGCAATTGAGGGTGCAAGATGTAAACATTTTATTCTTTTTCCAAATTAGTTGAGCCACTGTGACACGGAGACCAGGTGATTTCACGGAGAAAAGGCCTGTTAAGCGGGTTCCTGCAAATTAGATAAACCATGGTGACAGGGAAACATGCTGGTTTCACGGAGAAAACAGGAACGGACTTTCATTTTCGAATAAAAACGTATTGGTTACGCTGCCAGCGGCTGGCTTTTAAAACCGGCAAAAAAACGTACTATTCGGTCCCTTTGTGTATTCGCCGTTCAATCCAGGTTGATCAGGTATTGGCCATACCCGCTTTTTAACAGCGGCTGGGCTAATTTTAGTAATTGTTCTTTTGTAATAAAACCTTTCCTGTAGGCAATTTCTTCTATGCAGGCAATTTTAATGCCCTGCCTTTGTTCAATAACCTGCACAAACATGGAGGCCTGCATCAATGAATCGAAGGTGCCGGTATCTAACCAGGCCGTACCACGATCCAGGATGGAAACTTTCAGTTTTCCCTGTTGCAGGTATTCTTTATTTACATCTGTTATTTCATATTCTCCGCGCGGGCTGGGTTTTAAATCTCTCGCAATCTGCACAACGTCGTTATCATAAAAATATAATCCTGGTACGGCATAGCTGCTTTTGGGTTGCGCAGGTTTTTCTTCAATAGAAATAGCTTTCATGTTTTTGTCGAATTCAACAACGCCATATCGTTCAGGATCGCTCACATGATACGCATACACAATTCCGCCATCAGGTTTTGTATTTGATTGCAGCATTTTGCCAAGTCCCGCACCATAAAAAATATTATCGCCCAATACAAGTGCTACATTATCGTTTCCTATAAATTCTTTGCCAATAACAAACGCCTGTGCAAGTCCGTTAGGCAACGGTTGTTCTTCATAAGAAAAATTAAGACCGAGGCTCTTGCCATCGCCAAATAATTTTTTAAACAAGGGAAGATCATGCGGCGTAGAAATAATAAGTATATCGCTGATACCTGCAAGCATTAACGTAGAAAGGGGGTAATAGATCATCGGCTTGTCATATACAGGCATAATCTGTTTGCTGATAGCATATGTAATAGGATGTAAGCGCGTACCTGAACCGCCTGCCAGTATGATTCCTTTCATTGGTTAAGTTTGAATGTAATTATTATTTGTGCAAAGAAATGACAATATAGAGAAGTTATATCAAAATAAAAAGCAACGCGGGGAGGCGTTGCTTTTCTGGTATGATTGAATTATTTCAAATGAAAATTTTGAGTATGTAATATACAATGGCAGCCAGTACGGCGCTTACGGGAATGGTAAGTATCCATGCCCATAATAAATTAATAGTAACGCCCCAGCGTACGGCCGATAAACGTTTGGTAGCGCCTACACCAATAATAGAACCTGTTATCGTATGGGTGGTGCTGACCGGTATGCCAAAATGCTCTGTCATGTATAACGTAATAGCGCCCGCTGTTTCTGCTGCTACCCCTTCCAATGGAGTAACCTTTGTAATGCGGGTACCCATGGTTTTAATGATCTTCCAGCCGCCGCTCATCGTGCCAAGGCCAATGGCAGTAAAGCTTGCCAGGGGAACCCACCAGTATTCAGTTACAAATTGATTGAAGTCCATATCACGGCCTTTTGTTTTCTGGTAAAAAATCATGGCTGCACCAATGATGCCCATTACTTTTTGTGCGTCATTACCACCATGGCCCAGGCTAAATAAACCGGACGACACTAATTGAAGACGCCTGAACCAGGCATCGGCTTTATAAGGATTGGCCCGCCGGCAAATGTTTACAATTAGCATAGTGAGTATAAATGCTATAATCATTCCTATCAGCGGGGCAGCGAAAATGAAAAGAAAGGTTGGAATTACGTTGCTGTAATTAATAACGTTATGACCTGCATCGTGCAGGCCTTTTGCATGCGCAAGCGCAGCGCCAATAAAACCACCCATTAATGTATGAGAAGAAGAAGATGGTATACCAAACCACCAGGTTAGCAGGTTCCATAAAATAGCTGCTATAAGCCCGGCAAAAATTACCTCCAGTGTTACAACTTCCGGATTAACCCAATTGGCAACTGTGTGCGCAATGCTAAACTTGTGATAAATATATTTAGAGACAAAGAAAGCAGCAAAATTGAACATGGCCGCCCATATTACCGCCTGGAACGGCGTTAATACTTTTGTAGAAACGATGGTGGCAATAGAATTAGCCGCATCATGAAACCCATTAATATAATCGAAGATCAGTGCAAGTATAATAATGATGACAAGGAAAGTCATAAGTAAATGTGTATATTATAATGTGGAAATGAAGGAATGTTTGAATGGCTGTTTCATTAGCACATTCGCCACATTTTCACCTTGGTATTACGCGTATTTTATAATGATTGATTCAATCACGTTTGCTGCATCTTCGCACTTATCGGTAACGATTTCCATTGCCTGGTAAATTTCTCTTTTTTTGATTACCTCTTTGGCATCGGGTTCTGTTTCAAATAAACGTTCAATGCTCAAATCAAAAATATCATCCGCCTGATTTTCTATGCTGTTTACTTTCACCAGCGCATCGGTAATCTTGCGCATGTTTTTCATATCGCGTAGTTCCACCACTGCATTTTTAATATGCTCAGAACCTTGCTGGATGAGGTCAGCCATTTTCTGAATTCCCTGTTCATTGGGATTTACTTTATAAAAATTTATTTTTTTGGCAGAAGAGTAAATATAATCTGCAATATCATCCAGTGCAGATGCGAGATAATGAATGTCTTCGCGATCGAATGGTGTTATAAAATTGCGGCCAAGTTCTGTAAATATGCGGTGTGTAAAATCATCGTTAATGTGTTCCAAATCTTCAAGTCTTGAAATAAGTGCGGCGCGTTTATCAAAATCGGGCTCTGCTACCACATCTTTCATCAGTCTTCCCATTTCAGCAACAGTTTGGGCCACTTCTTCAAACAGGGAATAGAAGACCTTGTCTTTCGGCATAAATATCTTCAGGAACGAATTGGCCATACACTAAAATTTGGGCAAAAATAGCCGGTTTGTATTTGGTTTCGGAAAATTAAAGTTTGGTAATAATTTCTTAACATAGGGAACAATTTTGAATAGTTCGGGATTAACACAAGACAGGGCCAGCCCTGCTGGGTGCACCGGCAGCGCGGCAAAAAAACCGGTAGTTCGCCTGGCTTTTTATGCCCGGGTCTCCTATATAATTTTTGTCTCCAGCCTGTCATTCGTTCCTCGTTGTTTGTTACATTATAATTTGATCACAATCGCATAAACATAACATCATATACCGTTAACAAAGCGCCTTTACATTTGCGGCAGTTCTTACAAATTGTTATGTAATCAGATGATTTTAATGTAAGCAAGAGCAGCATTTTCTCATGCAGCACCGCCCTGGTTTTTACCGGGGTGATTTTTTATACATAGCCCATCATATATCTGAAACAGCAATGATTAGTTTCAATGCATAATTTATTTTATTCATACGAAAAATTTTTTTTCGAAAAAAATTATATTTTAACATTTTTTTAATTGAACCGACAGAATTCAGTAAATTACAAATAACCAAAATAACTGTAATGAAACACCAACCAACGTTCTTACGAAGAGCCATGCTTTGCCTTTGTCTGATTAGCTCAGTGCTGGCACATGCGCAAACCCCGGTTAAAGGGCATATTGTTTCCGGAGAGGATCAAAAACCGATTGCCGGTGCTACTGTTTCGGTGAAGAATAGCAAAACAGTAATAACGAGTTCCGATGAAAACGGCAACTTTTCCATTAACGCCAAAGAGACAGATGTATTGGTTATTACAACTGTTGGATTCGCGTCGCGCGAAGTAAAGGCATCCTCCAATTTAAGCAACCTTATCCTGGCCACAGATGCAAGAAATTTGAATGAAGTTGTGGTAACTGCGTTAGGTATTAAAAAAGATGCCAAACGAATCGGTTATTCAGTGCAGGAAGTAAAAGGGTCGGATTTGATAAAGGCCCGCGAATCAAATCCAATAAACAGTTTGGTAGGAAAAGTGGCTGGTTTAAATGTTGGTGTTAATGCAGAAATTCTTGCAAGTCCTACTGTATTACTCAGGGGTTCACCACTTACTTTTTATGTAGTTGACGGTATCCCCATCAATTCAGATACATGGAATATCAGTCCTGATGATATAGAAACATATACCGTTTTGAAAGGGCCAACTGCTGCCGCTTTGTATGGTAGCCGTGGTATTAACGGTGCTATTATGATTACCACAAAACGCGGTAAGAAAAATGGCAAAGGTTTTACGGTAGAAATAAATTCCAGTACACAAATAAATAAGGGTTTCATTGCTATACCAAAAGTTCAGAATGCATATGGCGGTGGCGATAATCAGAAATATGCTTTTGGTGACTACAATAGCAATGGTACCGGTTCCGGTGTAAACGATAAAGACTATGACGTTTGGGGACCGCGCCTCGACGCAGGTATATTATTGCCTCAGTACGATGGTCCGTACGATCCAACCAAAACCTACACGACTACATTTTTAGATGGTTCAAAATTTGTTGGAAATATTCAGCCTACGCCGTGGATAGCCCGTGGCAAAAATAACCTGAGTAATTTTTTACAGTCTGGTTTATTAACTTCCAACAATATTAATTTTTCTTCTGTTACTGACCGCTCTAATATCAGAATGTCTGTTTCTGATGGCTATCAGCGTGGTATCACACCTAACACCAGCTTAAATACAATAAACCTGAATCTTTTTGGTAGTTATGATGTTACTGATAAGTTTAAGGTGGAAGCCAATATTAATTACAACCGGCAGTTTACCAATAATATTCCCGATGCAAACTATGGCCCCAACAGTCTTATCTATGATGTTGATATCTGGACCGGTGCAGACTGGAACGTACGGGATCCAAATATTGTAAATTACTGGCAGCCTGGTAAAGTAGGTGTTCAATCGAATTTTGTTGAATACAAACGCTACCAGAATCCATGGTTTATGAGCTACGAGTGGCTGAGGGCGCATTATAAAAATGATTTGTACGGATGGGTTGGCCTTACATACAAATTCAACAAAAACCTGGATTTGATGGCCCGCTCTAATGTAACTACCTATAATATTTTAAGAACTGAAAAGGAACCATTTTCAGCGCATCCGTACGGGGATGAACACAATCATGGTAACTACCGCGAAGACCGCCGCGATCTTTGGGAAAACAACACCGAAGTTTTGTTGAGATTCAATAAAGAGAATGTAGCAAAAACTGGTTTTTCTGTAGCTGCCTTTGCCGGGGGATCGATGCGTAATATGAAATATACGTCCAGCTACGTAAGTACTGATCAGCTGATCGTTCCCAACGTATACACTTTTCTCAATTCATTAAAGCCAATAAGAGCTTATTCGTTTGGATCTAACATGATATCTGTGAGTGCGTATTATTCACTCGATCTTACGTATAAAAAATATTTTACCATTGCAACAACAGGTCGTGTAGATAAATCTTCAGCATTGCCAGTAGGTAAGAACAGTTATTTCTATCCTTCTGTTTCGCTTAGCTCCGCTATTTCTGACTATGTAACTATGCCGAAGGCTATAACATTCCTGAAAGTGCGTGCCAGTTATACCAATGTAAAAGACGGAGGAACCAGAACATACGCTGGTGCATCTTTCCAGGATCTTGGCGCAGGCAGTCCTTTGGGTTATGGTAACAGTTATTATACACCGTACGATGGACCGTCTTACAGTTTGGCGCACCCGCCTTACACAACATCGCCGGTATATAATAACGTAACTGGCGCCTATTCCCCCAGCTATACAATTGATCAGGGTGTGAAGCCATCAACCAGAAGCAATTACGAATTTGGATTTGATACCCGCTTTTTACAAAACAGGCTTGGATTAAGTGCTACTTATTTTCAATATAAAGACGGTCCGGTTATTTCTAATCAGTCAGTATCAGAAGCAAGTGGGTTGAGTTATTTTGTTACAACCGGATTAACTACTAAAAGAACCGGGGGTGAAATTTCAATCACCGGCGTTCCCATCCAAACAAAAAGTTTTCGCTGGGATGTTTTGATAAACTGGGCAACCTATAAAGAGGTATATGCAAAATTTGCCGGGGGCGCAAGTGAATTGGGTAATAGTACCGGCTATCCATACCATATCGGAGACCGGGTAGATAAATTATATGGGAATTATGAAGCACAAACCCCGGATGGCAAAGTAATACATGATGAAAGCGGTTTTCCAATTTATTTGCCTAAACAGCAGTATGTAGGTCATGCCGATCCTGACTGGTCATGGGGCATCCACAATAAATTTTCTTACAAATCTTTCAGTTTTGCTTTCCAGTTTGATGGAATGGTGGGCGGCAGATTGCAGGATTATGTATTGCGTAAATTAACAGAAGGTGGACGCGGTGCTAATACCAATACTGGTAAAATAGGCGCTGCACGTTTATATGAATCGCAGCATTGGGGCGATGCTGGTTATGCCGGTGCCGTTGATGCAACGGGAACCCCATTTCTGGGCAGCGATGGTGTACAGGTTACTGGCGGGAGCAATTTAATTAATTACGATGCTACAACTGGTGTTATTACAAATGGCAAAACGCTTACGTATAAACAAAATAAAACGGCTACTGGTTGGGTGCAGGATTATGTAAGCAGTTTTTATAATGATCCTCAGCACACAATGGTAAATAAAACCTATGCTAAACTTCGTGAAGTGGTTATTACCTATTCTTTGCCGATGACAATGATTAAGAAATCATTCATTACGAGGATTGATTTTTCATTGGTTGGTAGAAACTTATTGTATTTTTTCCCTTCTGCATTTCATGATATTGATGTTGACCAATATCCTGGACGTAACCAGTTTAACAGTATCACAAGGGAAAATAACCTGCAGACACCGACCACCCGCAGTTATGGATTTAACATAAATGTTGTTTTTTAAATGATTACCTCAAATAAAAATATTTATATGAAAGCTTTTCGATATAAAATAATACTTGCACTTACAAGCCTGGTATTTATTATAAGTGCGGGTTGCAGCAAAAAATTTGAAGCGGACGCGCAAAATAATAATCTTCCGCTTACCGTGCCACCGGGCACAATATTGCGCGGCATTCTTGGTAATGTAATTGAATACCCCGGCGGCGGTGAAGACAAAGCTGCACAATATATAGCTTCCAACTATACCTATTATGGTGATAATAAATACTGGAACGGAAGTGCTGGTTTAAATTATGGCTCACTAACTAATGTGGTAGCCATGGAAAAAATCGCCGCTTCATTAGCAGGAAGCAATAACAACCCGTATCATGCCCTGGGATTCTTTTTACGTGCCTATTTCTTTGTAAACATGAGTGAAAAAGTAGGCGACCTGCCGATGACCGATGCTTTGCAGGGACTGGGTAATATCGCGCCTAAATACAATACCCAAAAGGAAATATTTGCGCAATCACTTAAATGGCTGGATTCATCCAATACCATGTTAACGGGTCTTTTAACAAGCGGCTTTCTTGAATTTTCTGGCGACTTTTATTTTAATCCAAGTGATAACTCAAGTAATGCCCGGGCAGCATTGGTGCAGTGGCAAAAAGTAGTAAACAGTTACAAGCTTCGCGTGCTGATTGAATTGAGTAAGAAAGTAACCACAGATGCGGACCTGAATATCAAGAGCCAGTTTAATGACATCGTAACCAATCCGTCCAAATATCCCATTATGACCGCCAATGCGGACAATTTGCAATATGTATACAACAGCACCTATAATTACTATCCGGATAATCAAAACAACTATGGCAATAATGCGGGCCGGTTAAACTTAGGTTCAACATTTCTGAATACGTTAAGTTCTTTGAACGATTTGCGTGCCATGGTATTGGCTGAACCTGCGCGGGGCCTTGGATTTGGCGATATCGATTTCAGGTCTTATGTTGGAGCCCCACTAGGTGCCGATTTAAGTTTCCTGGCTTCCGAATCAGGAGCAGGCAGATTATCCCTGTACAATTACAATCACTATTATACTGGCTTTACTGCAGAGCCAACCATCATTGTTGGTTATGCAGAAGTTTGCTTTAGTATTGCAGAAGCCATTAACCGCGGCTGGACAACCGGCAGCGCAGATACATGGTACCAAAACGGCGTTAAGGCGATGTTTGCTTTTTACGGTATTGTAGATGGCAACAATATTATCACGCTGCACAAAGCAGATGGAACAGGAAGTCTCACTTATACAGTTCCCTTTAGTTTTGTAACTTACTTTAACCAGGCAGCAGTAAAATATAAAGGGGATAATAGTGACGGGCTCACACAAATTCTTACACAAAAATACCTGGCGTATTTCCGTAACTCAGGATTGGAAGGCTATTACCAGTGGCGCAGAACCGGGATACCAACATTTAACACCGGCGCCGGCACAGGCAACGGTGGTGTAATTCCAAAAAGATACCAATATCCAACCAACGAGGCTTCTGTAAATGGAACTAACCTTAAGGCTGCCGTAACAAGTCAGTACGGTGGAAATGATGATATTAACGGCATTATGTGGCTCGTTAAATAATTATTTTTTATAATCTGATTGTAAAAGCGAAACTCCAGCGAGTTTCGCTTTTATCTTTATAAAAATTTTGAATAAAATAATTCTGGTGCAATCAATTTATAAACAAATCAGTACAAGTATTTCTGCAATAATATTATTTGCTTATGGCTTATCTGCGCAACAAAAAGAAACTACTATTCTTTCTGTACCGGGTAGCCAGCAATTCTGCATCATCAACGAATCCGGTACTTCCATCTTACCCAGCGGCCGCTACCTTACACCCGCTGGAAGTTTAATCCGCATTACAAATGATCCTTTTGGCATGGCCATCTCTCCTGATGGTAAAAAAGCAGTAACCCTGCACAACGGGGTTTTTACCATTATCGATCTAAAAAGTTTGCAGGATATAAGGGTGCCCGGCTATAACAACAAAATGAATTCTCCATTGGCGCATCAGCCATTAAATGCAAATCCATTTACAGACTCAATAAAAACCCCTGCAATTGCTACGGCTTTGCCGCAAGGATCTTTTTTGGGTGTTGCCTTTGCACCCGATTCAAAAACGGTTTATTTAAGCGGTGGCGATAATGGCGCCGTCATTGTATATGATATCGAAAAATTACAACGAACTGATTCCATCACGCTAAATGGAAATATTAATGGAACTGATTTTGATGATAGTTTTACTTCCGATCTTTTGCTCAACCAGGATAAACACGAATTGCTGATTTTAGATCGCGGCAATTTCAGGCTTGTCCGGTACGATATTGGTACAAAAAAGATTACTGCGTCAATACCAGTTGGCCGGCAACCATTCGGGCTTGCTTTAAGTGCTGATAAAAAAATAGCGCTCGTGGCCAACGTGGGTATGTATTCTTATCCGTTAATAGATGGCCTGACCAAACAAAATGAAGATTCGATGATGATTCCCGGCCATCCGTACGGTGATAACACAAAGGAATCTATTAATGGAACTATTATAGATGGTAAGAAAATTCCCGGTGTTGGAAGCCCTTCTTCACCCGAAGCGATGAGTGTGTTTACCATTGACCTGGCAACCAATAAAGTAATCGATAAATTTAAAACGGGTTTCCAGGTAGGGCAAATGATCGACCAGGTAAAAGTGGTGGGTGGTGCCAGCCCTAATTCAATTGCAGTGGGTAAACAATATGCGTATGTGACCAATGCGACAGACGATAATATCTCTATCATTGACTACAAGAATCACACAATAAAAGATCATATTCAGATAACGGTTGACAAACGCATTGATCATTATCGCGGTCTTCTGCCATTCGGTATCGCCATCAGTAAAGATGAGCAAACATTGTATGTTGCGCTGTTGGGTTTTAACGCGGTTGCCGTAATTGATTTGGCAACAAAAACAACAAAAGGATTAATTCCTACGGGATGGGGACCAACAAGGGTTAAACTTTCTGAGGATGAAAAGGAAATTTATATTATTACCTGCCGTGGACTTGGTGCTGGTCCCAATGGTGGCGCAGGTTTTATTGCTCCGCCACAAGGAACGTATATCGGCGATATTCAATTGGGCAGCTTTCAAAAAGTAATAATGCCGTCTGATAATGAACTGGCTGCTTATACCAAACAGACCATCAGCAATACATTTGTAAGTACAAAAATAAAAGATGATCCGAAAAATCCTTTGCCGGCTTTACCGGGGTCGCATGAAAGCCCCATAAAATACATTATTTACATCACCAAAGAAAACAGGAGTTACGATGAGGTGATGGGACAAATGGAAAACGCAAGCGGCGATAGCACGCTGGCAAGGTTTGGGGTGAACTGTGAATATACTTTTCCTGATACGCTGCACAAAAAAATGAAAGGACTGAAAGTGACGCCCAATCATCGTAAAGCAGCCAAGCAATTTTCTTTCAGCGATAATTTTTATTGTGATAGCGATGCCTCTATTCATGGTCACCACTGGATGATGGGCGTAATACCCAATGAATGGGTGGAAGCCAATTCAAGTGTTGATAAGACGGCGAAGATTTTTTCGAAAGCGCCGGGCCGCAGGTTTCCTGGATCTACCGGCAGTATGGACCCGGAAGATTATGGACAGATTGGTGGCATGTGGGAAGCATTGGAACGGAAGAAAATAAATTTTTACAATTTTGGTGAAGCGAATGAAACAGCGCATGTGCGTGAAGAATGGATGGATACCGCTACCGGTGCCGCACATGCAGTAATGGTGCCGATGCAAAAGGCATTGTTTACAAGAACAAGCCATAACTATGCAGGCTTCAATACAAATATTCCGGATCAGTTTAGAATGAACCAGTTTGAAAGCGAGTTTACAAAAAGATGGATCAAAGGAAAATTAGCCATGCCTTCATTAATAACCATGCAGGTACCCAATGATCACACGGCCGGTCCAAGGCCTCAGGATGGTTATTATTCGTCTCATTCTTTTGTGGCTGATAATGATCTTGCTGTAGGAAGAATACTTCATTTTCTGTCCCGTACAAAATATTGGAAAAATATGCTGGTGATTATCACGGAAGATGATCCGCAGGGCGGTGTTGACCACATTGATGCGCACCGCAGTATTTTAATGATGGCAGGGCCGTACGTAAAACATGGTTACGTAAGTCATACACACGCAAATTTTGGTGCTATTTTAAAAACAATTTATAATATTCTTGGTGTATCATATGTAAATCAGTATGATGTTACGGCATCTTTACTGCAGGATTTTTTTACGAATAAACCTGACTATACACCCTATACATTAGAGATGAATGACAGTCGTATTTTTAATGTAACCAAAGCCATGAAAAAATATCACCGCGATATAAATTGGCGTAAAGTTGAAGCCGGCCCCGATATGGATGATGAAGATGATATTAAGGCAGAACACTATCACCAAAAAAAGAAAGCAGGCGTTCAATAATTAATGTGTTTTAATCATGGAATAATAGAAAGGAATTTCTTTGCCTTGTATAAAATTTAATTTATGTCAGCAGAACAAATTGAAACAACTGTAAACACTATTTTTGATTTGTACGATAAACATGGCGCAGAAGAATATGCAGGAGAAAAAGTATCGCAGCTGGAACACATGGTGCAGGCGGCGCAACTGGCTATGGAAGGTGGTTATGATGATGAAGTAGTCCTGGCTGCTTTTCTGCATGATGTTGGGCACCTCTTGCCAATACATGATCCAAGTGAATCCATGGATGGCTACGGAATGATGGATCACGAAAAAGTGGGCGCCGGTTACTTGCGCAAAGTTGGTTTTTCTGAGCGTATGTGCAAGTTGATCGCCTCACACGTCAATGCAAAACGTTACCTCACCTGGAAATATCCCGATTATTATAACCAGCTTTCGGGCGCCAGCAAAAAAACATTGGAATACCAGGGTGGAAGAATGGAAGAACCAGAGGCGCTGGCATTTGAAGCAGATCCCTTGTTTGATTTATACATTCAAATGCGCCGCTGGGATGAAGCCGCTAAAGTTGAACACCAGCCGATGCCGGATATTGGTTTGTTTAGAATGAAAGCAATAGAACATCTAAAAGCCATCAGCTGTTAGCTTTTTACTCTCCGTGGCTGGTGTTTGTGTAAGCTTTCTGGGTGTCCCCCGCCATAGCTGTTCGGAAGATATTCACTGAAGCCCATCCTTCGTCCCAGCGGGAGGTCCTGTTTATAGAATA
>JBDUAY010000108.1:0-14585 GCA_040004415.1 Bacteroidota bacterium
TAACGCCAATGCCTGATGGTATATTATTATTTAATACTAAATTTATTGCGTACAATAAAATTTGCAGAAACTACGAACGCCACCACTACGTAAGAACGCGCGCTTTTGTTTGGTGAAATTACCAGTACAATAACGAATCTATCAAGAACAATAAAGATGCCTGGTTAACTGGGCGCCACTGTTGTGATAATAAAAAGCATGTATAACAATCCCATGATGGGTGAAAGTCAATACGATAAAGACTTTTAAGATTATTCAGTTGCGCAATATTTTATTTTTTTTTGTACTATTATTTTTACATTGCCAGCGGTTGCAATACGATGGCTTTTTATTTTTTACAGATAATGGCATCCCCCAAAAATTTTTGTAATATATTTTTGTAAAAAAAACGGATGGACTTTTAAAAGCCACCCGTTTTTTCTTTATTAGCCTGGAAATTGTACAAATAATCTAGAATTTCTGCCAGTGACCCGGTATCCACCTGGATCCGCGGGGTGTATCCTGCCAATGTCCATCTTCCCACCGCGCGCCATGACGGGGCCTGTCCCAATGTCCTTCGCGCCACGCGTAACGGCCTCCTGCCCAAACCCAATCTCCGGAAATCCAAATATGTTCACGACTTGGAGGTGGTGGTCTTTGATATACAACTTCACGTGGCCGCTCACGCACTACATATGCTGGTGCACACGAGACAAATGAAAACATAGTGATTAAAACAACAAAAGGTAAAACATACTTTTTCATAAATGTTTTTTTAGTGTACTCGTATGACCATTGCCTGCAAAATGGTTTAAACGATATTCCTTAATAAATCTTTAATATTGATGTGATATTACTGCGATAGATTGGTATGCCAAAGATCCGCAGACGCGTTTAACCAGTACTTAACAGTAATAAATTCGCAGCGTGTATGCAGGAATGAGTATTGTTTAAATACCCGTGCACTATCACAATGACAATAACAGCAAAAGCTTTTTAAATTTCAATTCAATTTAAACAGCTGTTGCATTCGCAAGAAATTTTGGCGCTTCCCTTTTTTTGGATGCCTGCTCATACGCGTAAGCCAGGGTTAATAATTCAGCTTCTTTATAAGCGCCCGCCATAAAAGAAAGGCCGGCGGGCAATTCGTGTACCTTACCCATTGGTACTGTAATGTGCGGGTAACCTGCCATAGCTGCAGGCGGACAAAAATAAAAACCGGTATCATAATCGCCATTGATTAAATCAGTACAACCAGGTAAGCCTGTACTCGTGCTACAAATGGCATCCAGTTTATTTTTATTCATCATGTCATCGATAATATTACGGCAGCTCAATGTTTTCTTTAGCGCTTCTGTATATTCTTTGCTGTTTATATCCGTTTTGAGATCGCTGCTGATTAACGTTTCCTGTTTAAACCAGGGCATTGCTGCTGATGCATGTTGCTTATTGAATGCAATTACATCTGCCAGCGATTTTACCGTTCCATTTGCTGTGGAAAGATATTTGTTAAGGCCATCCCTGAATTCATATTGCAATACAGTAAATTCTCCCGAGCCGGCTTCTTTGGTTGCTTTCAGTAATTCTACTTCAACAATAACAGCGCCTTTTGATTTTAATAAGTCAATTGCTGCTTTATATAAACCAACTACGCTTTCATGACCTTCCAGAAATCTTTTTTCTATACCGATTCGTTTACCCTGCAGCCCATTTGCGTTAAGAAAACTAATATAATCTTTCAGTGTTTTTCCTTTATTTTCATTTGTTGCCGGATCTTCTGCGTCAGCTCCCGCCAGCGCACTCAACAAAATGGCTGCATCACGCACCGTTCTTGCCATCGGCCCTGCAGTATCCTGTGTTTTCGAAATAGGAATAATACCACTGCGACTTAACAAACCTACGGTTGGTTTAAGGCCAACAATGCCGCAAAATGACGAGGGTGCTATTACAGATCCATCTGTTTCTGTGCCAATTGCTACTACGCAAAGATTGGCCGCCACCGCTGCGCCAGATCCGGAGCTGGAGCCAGATGGATTTCTATCCAGCATCACCGGATTTTTTGTTTGCAAACCCCGGCTGCTCCATCCGCTGGTAGATCGCGATGACCTGAAATTAGCCCATTCGCTTAAATTTGTTTTACCCAACAATACTGCTCCCGCCGATCTTAATTGCTGAATAATAAATGCGTCTTTGGATGCCTTGTTCCCCAGCAAGGCCAGTGAGCCCGCTGTAGTCATCATTTTATCACCCGTATTAATATTGTCTTTTATCAAAACAGGTATGCCGTGCAATGGCCCACGAATTTTGCCGGCTTTGCGTTCTTTATCCATATCGGCCGCAATTGTAAGCGCATCCGGGTTGAGTTCAATAACTGCATTAATGGCCGGGCCATTTTTATCTATGGCTTCAATGCGTTTAAGATACATACTTGTGATCGACTGCGATGTATATTCGCCTGATTGCATTTTTTGCTGAAGTGCATCTATGGTGATTTCATTTAATGCGAAACCGGTTGGATTTGTTGTTGATGCAGGTGTTGCAGAAGGCGTCGTTTCTTTTTTTTCTGCATCATTGCAGGAAGCTGTTGCAGCTGAAGTAAAAGCGAAACCTGCTAAAGAACCTGTTCGTAAGAAATTTTTTCTGTTCATTGGATTAATATGACAATATGATGAATGTGGAAATGTAATATTGAATGTTTGGATTAGCCATCATTTCGATGTATATAAATAATAGGGCGTAACTGAATAAAAATCAACAATCAAACATTTTCCCTGCGAAGACACACGCAGTTCCGCACCCTACCGGCCCACTACCGGAACTACCGGCAGGCTCTCGTTGCCGTCTGCACTTACGGATTGAACTGCAAAAAAATAATTGTCTTTGGAATATGGCAGGCTGATACTTGTTTGCGTAGTAAAGATTTTTTTTTGCCAGAAAGCACTTGTCGTTTCACGCATCAGAACATAAAAACCTTTGGCTTTGCCGCTTTTAGGATTGGCCCAACTAAGCACGGTATAGTTATCGAGTTTTTTTACATCTACTTTTACATCCTGCGGCATAGAAGGAGATTTTGCAAGATTCGCCAGGTTGCAAAGATTCATGCAGGTATTTTTTCTCAAATATTCAAAGTCCATAAACTCGGTTAAGTCTCCATATTGGACATTGTTTTCTTTGCGGATATCCTGGTGCTGGTGATTATAATTTTCATTCATTTCAGTAATGCGGACTGCTGCGAAACCATTCACAACATACGGGGTATGATCTCCGCCACGCAGGAAGCGATCATTCCTGTAGACCATCACTACCTGCAAATTGTCTACATAACGTTCGCCGGTTTCTTTTACATAACGTGCCAGCTGCCGTGCCTTTCCATCATTTTCCAATCCGAGTTGGCGAATGTTGGCTGCGTTTTTATCCAGTTCATAAGCGGGTAAACCTTCACTAAAAACACGAACGCGGGTATTGTCAATAATATTTGTTTCACTGCTATTATTACTTCCTATTATATCATTGTTCAAAACCGCTTCAAGATTTTTATTTTCTTTTTTTAATTTATTGGCCATAAAATTTGCACCGAGTAATCCCTGTTCTTCGCCGCTCACGGCTATAAAAATGATGGTAGCGGGAAAGCCATGCTGGCTCATAACGCGTGCGCACTCAATCACCGCAGATGTACCGCTTCCGTCATCATTTGCGCCGGGTGCGTCACCGGTTTTGTCCATCACATTTGTTCGCCTGCTATCTAAGTGTCCGCTGATTAAAAATATCCGGTCATCATTAGGATCTGTTCCCTTTAATGTAGCCACTACATTTCCTAAAACCAACGGAGCATCTACCCGTTTGCCATCGGCCGGCAGGGTAGTGGTATCAATGATTGCTGTTAGGCGGCCGCCGGATTGTTTTGCAAACTCAGTGAATTTACTGAGCACCCATAAACGCGCAGCACCAATGCCTTTTTTAGCCTCCGTTTGTGTGCTTAATGTGCTGCGGGTACCAAATGCGACGAGTGTTTTAATGTATGATTGAAGAGAATCGGCCGATACTTCTTTCACCATTTTTTCTATGAGCGGATCTTTTTCAACGATGGTTTGTGAAAAGGAAATACTAAAGCAACAAAGTATAAGGGCAGTAAGATTCAATTTTCTCATATACATATAGTTTGGTGAATAAAATTAATGCAAAGCAGCTGCGCTGATTCATCGTCTGTACATTAAATTTTTAGCGGGAACATTGATCAGCAGACTAAAATCCTTTTGCAGCTCTGAGAAAGATATTCCGGACGGGAACCCTGCCTGGGAATTAAAAAGTCTTCTTTATCAAATGGCGAATTACAAATAGGTCTGCATACTCAATACTTCTTACTCAATATCCATACTTTTCTTTCCAGAGATTGCGTAAATATTTTCTTAATTCTTCTTCCCTCGCATTTTTACCAGGCTCATAGAAAACGGTACCACTTATTTTTTCAGGCAGGTATTCCTGGTCAGAGAAATTGTTATCATAACTGTGCGCATATTGATAACCCTTACCATAGTCCATGCTCTTCATCAGGTTGGTTGGCGCATTGCGGATGTGCATTGGCACGGGTAAATCTCCATATTGTTTTACTGCACGCATGGCCGCACCAATGGCTGCAACTGCCGCATTGCTTTTTGGTGAAGCGGCGAGGTAGGTAACGCATTGCGATAATATAATTTGCGCTTCCGGGTAACCAATTTTATTAACCGCGTCAAACGTTGCATTGGCCATTACCAATGCAGTAGGATTTGCATTGCCAATATCTTCACTGGCCAGTATAACCATGCGGCGTGCAATGAATTTCACATCTTCACCGCCTTCAATCATTCTTGCAAGCCAGTATACAGCGGCATTGGGGTCGCTGCCGCGGATAGATTTTATAAAAGCCGATATAATATCGTAATGCTGTTCGCCTTTCTTATCGTATAAAGCAATACGCTTTTGCGCTATCTCCATTACGGCATCGTCTGTAATCACGGCATTGTTCCCCAGTGTATCGGTCACCAGTTCCAGCAGGTTCAATAATTTCCTGGCATCACCACCTGAAATATTTATCAATGCAGATGTTTCTTTTAACGTAATCTTTTTCTTGCTAAGCTGTGGATCTTTTTCAAGTGCATGCTGCAACAGGTCAACCAGCTGCTCTTCGCCAAGCGGATTCAATACATAGACCTGGCAACGGCTAAGCAATGCCGAATTGACTTCAAAAGATGGATTTTCAGTTGTCGCGCCAATCAATGTAATAATTCCTTTTTCAACAGCCCCCAGCAGCGCATCCTGCTGGCCTTTATTGAAACGATGTATTTCATCTATAAAGAGTATGCAGCTTTCTTTTGTTCTGGCTGTTTCAATTACTTCACGCACTTCTTTTACACCGCTGCTGATGGCGCTGAGCGTGTAAAAAGGAACTCCCAGCGTATGGGCAATAATATTGGCAATGGTTGTTTTGCCAACGCCGGGCGGCCCCCACAAAATCATAGAAGGAAGCTTACCATGTTCGATGGCCGCGCGCAGTATGCTGCCTTTGCCGGTTAAATGTTCCTGGCCCGCAAGCTCATCCAGTGTAGTTGGCCGCAGGCGTTCTGCTAATGGAGAAGTCATAATTCAAAGTAACAAAAAAAAGGGGCCATGGTTCCCAATAATAATCAGGTTAAACCTTTTAGTTCACGTGCAACTGAAGAAACGCTATTATTTTAGTATAAGAGTCGAGCAAATTAAGGCCTGTCCAGCCATGTCCTTCCGTTGGATAAAATACATACTGGTTGGCAACCCCCAGCGAATTTAGTTTAGCGGTTAATTCTGCCGGTTGAGAAACCGGTACGAGTGGATCGGCGCCACCCTGTAGTAAGATGGTAGGCGGAGATTGGGCGGTGACAAAATTAATGGGACTGGACTGCTGATATAAAGTTGGATTAAGGGAAGGCATTGTTCCGGTAACGCCTAACAGCAGCAAAGCAATTAATGGATTGTTTGAGTTGTACAAACTGGTTAAATCTGTTGGTCCAAAAAAAGAAATGACTGCTTTTGGTTTAACCGGGCTGGCGTATTTATAAGCCTGCAACAACGCCAGATGGCCGCCCGCGCTGGCGCCAAGGAAAGCCCATTTATCAGAAATTAAATATTCATTTCTTTTCGTAAAAATAAAATCAACCGCTGCTTTTACATCGTTTTCCTGTGTTGGAAAAAGATTCTGATTGTTGACCACCAGGCGGTAATTAATATTTATAAATGCATAGTCGGGAAGACTGGTTTGCATACCGGCAACAGAAGCAGTAAAGTCGGCCTTATCACCCTCGTTCCAGCCGCCACCGTGAATAAGAAAAAGAACTTTTGTACTGGTTACCGACCGGTTTGCGGGCAAATAAATATCCATCTTTTGATGCGCGTCTGTTCCGTAGCTAACATTTATCAGGCTATCGGCCACCGCAGCATTGCCAACAGTACCCGTTGAACTGCCTGTTTTTTTGCAGGCAGTTAAAAATAGGAGTCCACAGAAAAGAAGTAATAACCGCATATTATATTCTTTTTGAAAAGAACGTATAAGACTGTAAAACAAGTGTGAACGAAATGACAAAAAGAATCAGCAACTGTACTACGCAGGCTTCGCTATTGTAGCAAAGATCAAGTTATCAATGTCTTAATTAAGATTTACCAGATCAATTTTAACGTGCCTGAGCTATTACAGATTACTGGCCGATCGTATTTATACCAGTCTTCCGTAGCCGTAATTTTTTTCCACATAAACCAGCAGTTAACATTTAATCAGATTTTAATCTCTAAATTACAATAAATAAAAACTTTTTTATGGGAAATACAATGCAGCGGAGGCAGTTCCTGAATAGCCTCGCTAAGAAAAACAGTACACCCATTACCCAAACCGCAGAAAGAAGTTTTAGCAGCACATCCTTACCTCCCGCTCCTTTAAAAACAACCGGTACACAGTCGGGCATTAATGTTTATGCAGGCGCATGGACAGAACGCGAAATGATACATCTTTTAAGGCGCACTATGTTTGGCGCAACAAAAGCATGTGTTGACCAGATTAGCGGTAAAACCATGAGCGATGCTGTTGATTTTTTAATTGACAATCCTGTTCAGCCATCCACAACACCTGTTAACAATTACACAGCCGGTACAGATACCGGCGGTGTTGCTTTTGGCAGTTCATGGGTTGATGCAGGGTTGCCGGATCCAACCGATGCCACTATCAAAAACACCCTTGTTGGCAACCGCCTAACGAATTCCTTTAAACCCTGGTGGATGGGCCAGATGATAACGCAGAAAACGCACATCCTGGAAAAAATGACGCTTTTCTGGGCCAATCATTTTGGAACTGACAATGCCAATAACAACCGGCCAAAAGCCATTTTTCAGCATTACCGGATCTTGCGTAATTATGGTCTCACTAATTTTCGCGACCTGGTTAAACAAGTGACCATTGATCCCCACATGCTTTATTTTCTGAGCGGTAATGGCAGTTATAAAACCGCGCCCAATGAAAATTACGGACGTGAGCTGCAGGAATTATTTACCGTTGGAAAGGGGCCTGATTCTCATTATACAGAAGGCGATGTGCAGGCGGCCGCCAAAGTGCTCAGTGGCTGGCAGGTAACACAAAGCCTCACAGATGGTACCTACTCCAGTATGTTTACTGCGTCAAGGCACGATGCAACCAGTAAGACATTTTCAGATTTTTATAATTATAATGGCACAAAAAACAATGTTATCGCCCCACAAAGTGGTTCTCTTGAAATTGATGCGATGATAGACATGATTTTAAAAACCAATGAATGCGCGAAGTACATTGTAAGGCGCCTGTACATCTGGTTTGTATATTCTAACATAACAGCTGATGTTGAAACGAATGTGATAACGCCGCTGGCCAACATTCTTCGCAGTAGTAATTATAGCATACCAACTGTTTTAAAAGCGTTGTTTAAGAGTGAACATTTTTTTGATACGCTCAATTTTGGGGCGATGATCAAAAGCCCGGCAGACATGTACGTAAGTATGATACGGGAATTTAATGTAGCATTGGCCGCTTCTCCGGTAGATGTTAAGTATCTGCACTGGAAAAGTTTTTATGATAAGGCCAGGCTTGAAGGCCAGAACATAGGTGACCCACCAAATGTTGCCGGCTGGGCCGCGTACTATGAATCGCCCGGATTCTATGAATTATGGATGTCTTCTTCATCCATCCAGACAAAAGCGACGAATTTAAAAGCCTATTCTAATTCTGGCGTAACGGTTAGTGGAATACCGATAGTGATAGATTCTGTTGCGTTTTTAAAACAATTTTCAACTGCCGATATTATTAATCCTGATACAGTGGTTAACAATTTTATTCAGTATTTATTACCTGTAGATGATCTGACTCCAGAACAAAAAGCTGCGATGAAAGCAGTCCTGGTGCCCCCAAACGAACAAGACACCTATTGGGGCAATGAATGGAATAAATATTTAGCCGCTCCTTCAACTTACTACAAAGAAGTTAAAGGGATACTCGACCAGCTGATGCGCCCCATTGTAGCGATGGCTGAATATTACCTGTATTAATTTTTCAGTATTAAACGTAACGCAACATGAAAAGAAGACATTTTCTAAAGACAGCGCCAATAATGACGCTGCCCTTACTTATAAAAAATTTCCCGGTTGAGGCAATGACGCACAGCCCATTACTTCACCTGGTGCAACAACAATCACTTATCAACGGAAGAATCCTGGTATTGATACAATTGAGCGGAGGCAATGACGGATTAAACACTGTTCTTTCTCTTGACAGGTATGCAGAACTTACTGCAGCCAGGTCAAATATTCTCATCCCCCAGTCAAGCGCACTGGCTTTACATGGTACCAATGCAACGGGCTTGCATCCGGCCATGACTGAAATGCAAGGATTGTACAATGCCGGCATGATGAATATTGTGCAGGGCGTTAGCTATGCAAACCCAAGCTTTTCTCATTTCAGGGCTACGGATATATGGTTAACCGGTGCGCAATCCAGCGAATACCTTTCAACCGGGTGGTTAGGACGTACTATTGACGAGCAGTACCCTGACTTTCCAGATACATTGCCCAGCACAGATCCGCTGGCGGTGCAAATTGGAACACAGGCATCACCCATTATGCAGACTACACAAACCAATGCGGCTTTCACATTAACCAGCGTCAGCAACTTTTATAATTTTGTAAGCGGTACTCCACCCACGCTCCCTGATACACCTTTCAACAATGAACTTACTTTTTTACGGCAATTGCAATTCCAAACAGACAAGTATTCCGGCGTTATTACAAATGCCAATACAAAAGGCAAAAATTTTAATAATGGTGCCGATTATCCTGCAGCCAATTCACTGGCGCAGCAATTGAAAATTGTTGCCAAGCTGATAAGTGGTGGATTGAAAACGCCCATCTATATCGTAAATCATCCCAATAGTTTTGATACCCATTCCGCACAGGTAGTTCCAGGCGATCATACTACGGGTGTGCATGCTAACGCACTTGGTATTCTTTCTAAAGCCATCGGTGTTTTTCAAAACGATCTTATACAGCAAGGTTTGCAGAATAAGGTAACCGGTATGACTTTCACTGAGTTTGGCAGACGGATAAAATCGAACGACAATGTTGGTACCGATCACAGTACCTCAATACCCATGTTCTTTTTTGGCGCCAAAGTAAATCCGGCGCTTACTGGCACCAGCCCGGTGTTACCGGCAAACCCGGGCGTAAATGATCAAATACCAATGCAGTTCGATTTCAGGCAAGTGTATTCAACTGTGCTGCGCGATTGGTTTCAACTAAGTGATTCAGATTTGCAATCTGTATTTGTAAATACGGCCTTTACTTCGTTGCCAATATTCAACCAGGCCGCGCTGCCGGTTACATTATTATCTTTTACCGGCAACTGGAAAAACGCGGAAGTTACGCTGCAATGGACGGTAGACCAGGAAATCAATATTGACAGTTATGAAGTACAGCGCTCAACCGATGGCGTTAGTTTCAGCAAAAAAGGCACGGTTGCTTCACTCAATGTAACCAGCAAGCATGATTATATATATTATGATACAAGCCTGCAGCAGTCCTACTATTATTACCGGATAAAAGTGATAGACAAATCTGGCGCTATAAAATATTCCGAAGTTTTATTATTAAAGGATACACAGGCTGTAAATGGCGTGCGTGTAAAAATAGTGCCGAACCCAATTGATAACTGGTTTACTACTTCCTTCCAGGATAAAGTGAGCGGCAATATTACAGTACGGATGCTTGATCTTTCCGGCAAGGAAGTATGGAAAGGAGAGCAGGTTGCAAACGATGTATATAATTTAACTTTTACAATTGATAAGCAGGTCATGTCTGGTGTTTACATCATACAGGTGCGCAATAAAGATTATGAAGCATCCTCGAAAGTATTGGTGCGATAATAAAATTTTACGTTTTGCTTATATGAAGGCTGTACCGGTGGTGCAGCCTTTTTTTGAGAAAAGCCAGGACTTTCTCATTCAAACATCGGTATTTGCGCGGTAAAAAGTTAAGGAAAGTGAATGCAGCATTTCCTTTGCAGCGTCCCTGGTACCAGCACGATAACTTTCATTTTAACCATGACGTACTTACAAATCGAACGGGCGTTGCTGAATTGCGATTGCTCAGCAATTTTTAGATTGGGCAATTCAAATTGTAGCACAATGCGGGGATGATCCTGAATTTGGTGTGACCATGTTTTCTGCAAAAGTAGCTATGAGCGCGCCCGTTTTGTATAAAAAATTAAAGACTGGTTGGTTCAAGATTATAATACCAGTTGCTTGTACAGATGCTCAAGCGTTGCTTTCGTATCTGTGCACAGGCCTGTATGCGTTTTTGAAGTTTGTACCACCGTGCTTCTGGTAGCGGTTAACCAGCGAAAGCGATCTGCGACGGGTAATTTGCCAATCGGCCCGCTATTTTTGGTTCCCGCACAAATATTTTCAAAGGCTTGCAGGTACTGTCCTACTTCCGGAATATCCAGTTCGGAGGCAAATGCTTTTATGCGTTCGCTGTCCAGGTGAAAACGTACCTGCAGAAATTTTTGTTTGGGACAATACAGCACTACCCCTACGTTGAGAAATTCTTCCCGCTCCACTTTTGGAACAACACGAAGAACGGCGTACTCAAATAAATATTTCTCTTGCATGCTGTGCTTCTTTTAAAAAAATGGCAGAATTGGCAGTACGTAGTTCCAAAAATTTTATATAAGCATTACGGTGTTCTTTAGTTGTTTTGAAAGGCGAATCTACCAGCCATTCATCTGGTACCAATGCAACAATGGCGCGGATCTTTTCCATTGTTAGTATGGAACGGAATGCAGCGTCCACTGCAGTGAGCTCAGATGCCCTTGGCAATAATACATGATCTTTAACGTGTGTAAAAGGACGTATTGCCTGCTCTTCCCAATTTTGCCAGGCATGATGGAAATACAATGAAGCACCATGATCAATCAACCAGAGTTCCTTGTGCCATAACAGCATATTTGTATTGCGGAAAGTGCGATCTACATTGGTGATCAAACAATCGAGCCAGACAATCTGCGATGCAAGCAATGGATCAACAATACTTACTGTTGGATCAAAAGTAATAGAACCTGATAAGTAATGAAGACCGATGTTCAGTCCGACACTTGCTTTTAGTAAATCCTGTATTTCTTCATCTGGCTCTGTACGGCCAAAAGCAGTATCTAGGTTAGCAAAAACAATTTCAGGTACTTTCAAACCGAGTACGCGCGCAATTTCCCCTCCAATCAATTCAGCAATCAATGATTTTGGCGCCTGGGCTGCTCCACGAAATTTTAACACGTATAAAAAATCATCGTCTGCTTCTGAAATAGCGGGCATTGAACCTCCTTCTCGCAGGGGCGCTACATACCTGGTAACATGAACGGTTCTTAAACTGGGCAAAGAATTTTTCAACGTTCTTAATTTGGACTGTAATGATGCAATTTCAATTCAATAATTCAACCTGGAATGATTACCTGTAACAACAAAAATAGGATTATATGCGATTGAACAGCCAATAATATAAACGATCAATTTTGTTTCTTATCATGCTGGCGGGTAAGCAAAAGCCAGGCTATGCTGATAAAATAAAATGAGTTATTGGCCGGTAAATGAGCAAATACCTCAGTAATTTCTTTTCGTTCTGCATCTTCGATTGTCTTTTTTTCTCAACTCTTTATTTTACCTTCATCTTTCATTATAGTAACCGGTAATAATTTAAAAGGAAAGAACACTACATATGATTATAGAACCAAGGATGCGGGGGTTTATCTGCTTAACGGCTCACCCAAAAGGATGTGAGCAAACTGTATTGAATCAAATAGCTTATATCAAATCAAAAGGGACGATTGACGGCCCGAAAAAAGTTTTGGTAATTGGCGCCTCCACTGGCTTTGGTCTTGCTTCCAGGATTACCAGTGCTTTTGCTTTGAACGCTTCTACCATTGGTGTTTATTTTGAAAAACCACCGGCAGAAGGGAAAACGGCTTCTCCGGGCTGGTACAATACGGCCGCTTTCGAAAAAAATGCACAACAGGCGGGGCTCTTCGCAAAAAGTATAAACGGAGATGCTTTTTCGAATGAGATAAAGCAAAAAACAATCGATTTGATTAAGGCCGGCCCTGGTCAGGTAGATCTGATAATATATAGTTTGGCTTCCCCGGTAAGAACAAACCCTGATACGGGGGTTACACATAAGTCTGTTTTAAAGCCTGTTGGCGCGCCATATAAAAACAAAACGGTCGATTTTCATACTGGTAAAATATCCGAGATTGCTATTGGAATTGCATCAGAAGAAGAAATAGAAAATACGATTGCAGTAATGGGTGGTGAAGATTGGGCCCTTTGGATTGACGCATTAAAAAAAGAGAATGTGCTGGCGCCAAATGTAGTTACTGTTGCGTATTCATATATCGGTCCATCACTCACGGAGGCTATTTATCGTAAAGGTACCATAGGCCGCGCAAAAGATGATCTTGAATCAGCAGCCTTTAGCATTACAAACAAGTTAAAAGATATTGGTGGTAAAGCATACGTGTCTGTAAATAAGGCGTTGGTTACACAGGCGAGTTCTGCTATTCCTGTTATTCCGCTGTATATTTCTTTGCTGTATAAAATAATGAAAGAAGAAGGAATACATGAAGGTTGTATTGAGCAGATTCAAAGATTGTTTAAGGAACGGTTGTATAGGGGCGATAACAAAATCCCGGTAGATGAAAAAGGGAGAATAAGAATCGATGATCTTGAATTGCGTGAAGATGTACAATCAAAAGTTGCAGCATTGTGGGAAGAAGCGACAACAGAAACGTTACCCACTTTGGGTGATCTTGATGGATACAAAACAGATTTCTTCCAGCTTTTTGGATTTAAAGTCAACAATATTAATTACGGGGAAGATGTGAATGAAATGGTTACCGTACCGGGCCTTGTTAATTAATAATTCATGCCGCTAATTAAGAAATGTGATGCCCCGGTGCTATCGTCAGCCCTTCAGGGTTTTATCATGCATACTGATTACTTTTCTATATTAATAACAGCCGTTTACAAACCTGGAAGGCTGAAATTGGTATAGAAGGTTGTTTAGGAATTAAAGTATAATCTCCAAGGGGTGACGCATGTATATTCTGCATCGCGCCTTAAGTAAACGACATGAATTAATACCGGTATTAAAATCTCCATCATAAAAGTATTTTCAGCGGGTATATTTTAAATTTCTACTAAATTGATATAATTATCCATCTATAAAGCCGCCAGTATTTAAAATAAGAATGAAGAAAATTCAAATATCTTCACTTTAACAGGCATGGGTCCGCTATACCGTCATTTATAAATACACACTTCAAACGTATAGACACCTGTAATTGTAATAATAGCTGTTTTCCCCGGCGAAGATCGGTTCGTCTTATTCCAATGTTTGTTTAAACAAAAAACTGGCATAGCGGTTTATTTCCTTTCATTTTTTTAATTGAGTACGATTTTCCACACTGTAATTCCTGAAGACAGTTTAGCAATAAAATTTAATCGTATTTTTCAAAAAAACGATATGCTTTGATTACCACGGATATCAGATTCGATTTGGCATTATTTTTCTATTATTCACACAGCTCCAGTAGCGTAAGAACAATAGCAATACATGAAAATTTATTGCATCAATTTAATTTACCGGGCAATAATTATTTATTTAGGTTAAAGGTCCCGGGTTAAAACGAAATTTATGAAGATAGCTTTTATCGGAACGTATCCCCCGCGGGAATGTGGCATTGGCACGTTTACCAACAACAAATTTATGGCGATGGCAGACAGTGATGATAATGGTGATGAGAGTCATGAAGGAATGGTCATCGCAGTGAGCGATCATGAAAATAGTTATGATTATCCTGACGAAGTTGCATTCACCATTCGCCAGAACCAACAGACAGATTATATTGAAGCCGCCGCTTTTATAAACAGGAGCGGCGCAGATATTTGTATTCTTGAACATGAATTTGGTATTTATGGTGGCCAGAGCGGTATTTATATTTTGCCTTTGTTACACCGTTTAGAAATACCATTCATGGCCGT
>JBDUAY010000109.1:0-14560 GCA_040004415.1 Bacteroidota bacterium
AGCTGGATGATGTTTTAACACAACTGGAAAAAGTAGTAAGTGCCGCAGATGATACTAAACTGCAGGCCATGGCAGGCACCATTGCCAATATCAGCACACACAATGCCTACCATACCGGCCAAATTATTTTTGTGCGCAAATTGCACGGCAACTGGGATCCGGAAAAAGGTGTTAAGTGAAGTGAAGAGAAGCATTGCTTTGCTTCTTTTTTCCTTTCTGTCTTTGCGTGAAAATAATTTAACCTATTGTTTTGTTTTTTCAGCTTTCTTTTCAGCCTTTTTTTCTTTTTTCAATTCTTTGGCTTTTGCCTTTTGCTCAGGCGTAAGCACTGCATTTACTTTTGCTTTTTTCTCTTTTTTCAACGACTTCAATTTTTCTTTCTTTTGATCCGCTGTGAGTTTACTATCGTTTTTTACTTTTGCTTTCTCCGTTTTATATTCTTTTTTAGAAGCTTTTAATTCTTCCGTCTGCTTCTTATCAAGTTTTAATTCATCTTTCATCTTTGCTTTTTTGGGAGCGGCAGAAGTTTTATGTATGGTATCCCTTTTTTGCTGTGCATGAACAGCGATTCCGGCAATCAGTAAAAAGGCGAACAAGTAAGTGAGTTTCATAATGTTAATTTTATATAATGTACAATGTTATTTTTGATATACCCATGTTTGATGCCTGGTTTCTTTTATCTACAATGTTTTAAAAAAACCAGCTTGCTGTTCAGTCACGAAATAACTTTTTATCTTAAAATGTTTAATCAACGTCCCGGCGAAGGAAATCAGACATCAGACATTTTTGCCATGTCCGCTATCTTTTCCTCAACACCATAAAAACCTGCCAGCTTTCTTATCACCGCTTCCACAACCGCATCCGGGCAAGAAGCGCCACTGGTAATAAGAATGCGCACAGGTTGCTTTTCCAGTAAATAATCCACCGATAACAACTCCTGTTTCGTGTGAAAATTATAATGCAATATTTCTTTGCCAGATAATATTTTTTCTTCACTGCTGATAAAATAGGTGGGTAATTTCGCTTCGCAAAGCTCTACCAGGTGGGTTGTGTTTGAAGAATTGTATCCGCCCACCACAATAGCCAAATCGGCCGGTGTGTTCAGCATGCCCGTAGCCGCCGACTGATTATCGTTAGTAGCATAGCAAAGCGTATCACGTGTATCAGCAAAACGTTCTGCAATCATTATTTCATTTAAACCATAATGTTGCATAATGGTCTTCTTCAAATATTCTGCGATGGTCTGAGTATCTGTAGCCAGTTGTGTAGTCTGGTTTATCACGCCCAGCCGCTGCAAATCTTTGCTGATATCAAAACCGTCAGAATACCTTCCGGCAAATTCAGTATAAAATTCAGCTGGATCTTTTTCGCCTGTAATATATTTTGCCAGTTCAACCGTTTCCGCAATATCATTTACAATAATGGACGGCGCTGTTGATGCCGCATGAGAAAACGTAGCCCTGGTTTCTTCATGCTTTGGTTTTCCATGTATTACAATGCTGTAACCCTTGCCCGCAATCTGCTCGCCGCGGTTCCAAACTTTTTCAACAAACGGACAGGTTGTATTGTATTTTTCTGTTTGAATGCCTTTTTCGCGCAGCATTTTCTCTGTCTGCAATGTTGTGCCAAATGCAGGAATCAATACAATGTCACCTGGCATAATCGTTTCAAAAGGAATAATTTGATTGCCGTACGTATCTTGCAAAAAACGTACACCCCTTTCCTGCAAATCTGCATTTACCTGCGGATTGTGGATCATTTCACTCAATAGAAAAATACGTTTCCCAGGGTTTTCATCAATGGTTCTGAAAGCGATTTCAATAGCATTTTCTACACCATAGCAAAAACCAAAATGACGCGCTAAATAGATGCGTAATGGCCCAAAGTCAAGCAGGGAAGGACTAAAATCTTTTTTTAATTTATCGTCCTTTCTGCGTTTATCCTTCACCGCGGTAATCAACGAGCTTCTATAAGTAAGAGGAACATTAAATGTTTTCATGAACTGCTTTGATAACAGCGGTAAAGGTACAGCACCCGTATTATTTTTACATGCTGAATTTTCAATTTTGGATCCGCCAGGATATTCCGTGTGATTTCTGGGATAAGCCTGCAGATTGGCCTTATATTAGTAGCTTAGTCATTGGTTTTAAACATTAAAATACGGGGTTGAACCGCCGACACAAAAATTCAAAACAGCCAATTGATATGGAACAAGTTTTTATGGAGACGTTTACAGCAGTTGAGTGGGCGAACGATACCAATATCTACGAAGTTAACCTGCGGCAATACACAGAAGAAGGAACATTCAATGCGTTTATAAAAGAGTTGCCGAGGTTACGTGGCATGGGTATCGAAGTATTGTGGTTTATGCCTGTTACGCCCATCAGTAAAGAAAAAAGGCTGGGTACGCTGGGTAGCTATTATGCCTGCAGCAGTTATGTAAAAACCAATCCTGAATATGGTACCATCAACGAATTTAAAAACCTTGTGAACGCTGCGCACGTGTTAGGGTTTAAAGTATTAATAGATTGGGTAGCCAATCACACGGGTTGGGATCATGAATGGACAACGGAACATCCTGATTTTTATCGGCGCAATTTAGATGGCCAGTTTTTTGACGCACACGGATGGGATGATGTGATCGATTTAAATTATGATAATGAAGAACTGAATAATACCATGATCAGCAGTATGAAATTTTGGGTTGATGAGTGTGATATTGACGGATTTCGTTGCGATATGGCCATGCTCGTGCCACTCGTTTTCTGGAAAAATGCCCGCAGGCAACTGGATAATGTAAAAAAATTATTCTGGCTGGCAGAATGTGAAGACATAGAATATCATGAAGCATTTGATGCAACCTATGCCTGGAAATGGTTGCATAAAATGGAAACTTTTCATAGACATGAAACAGGTATTGCCGGGCTTGACGATGTATTGAAATATTATGATGATATGTTTCCTGCTACTGCGTTGAGAGCATTTTTCACGTCTAATCACGATGAAAATTCTCATAGCGGAAGTGAATATGAAAGGCTGGGTGCTTCTGCAGAAGCCTTTTCAGTATTGTGTTGTACCTGGAACGCCATTCCTTTAATTTATAGCGGGCAGGAATTACCCAATAAAAAAAGGCTGAAATTTTTTGATAAAGATTTTATTGAATGGAACGGCCATTATGCATTGCATGATTTTTTTAAAACATTGCTTGACCTGAGAAAAAGCAATCCTGCATTAAAGGCAGGCAGCAATGATGTTGTGACACACCGTTTACATACAGATGCCAATCATTTTGTATTTGCTTTTATACGCCGGCACAAGCCAACTGGTCGTGAAGTATTGGTGGTTATAAATTTATCGAATCAGCACAAACACCTTGTGCATATTACTGATGGACAGCTGCACGGCAATTACACCAACGTGTTCAGCAACGCAATAAAAGATTTTACGCATGAAAAACATTTTGCGTTGAATGCGTGGGAGTACCAGGTATATGCGAAGTAAACCCCTTACCCCCGGCCCCTCTCCACAAGTGGAGTAGAGGTGCCCCTCCGCAAGATTGTTTATTATTAAAATCTTAGATCCACGAAAAGAGTTGTCTTTATAAAGGCATTTAGATTGTTGCAGCCATTACTATATTTCAGGATGATTATTTATCGTGTGCCCCAGGATAGCGTCTTGTAATAACGCTTGCAACAAGGCACCCGCTAACAGCGAAGCTGGACAGGGGCTGTGGTGGTGAGTTTTCAATACAAAGGCCGGAGCATCTTATTGCTCCGGCCTTTAGAGCGGATATCCTTGATCTTTATATCAACAATTTCTTTTTAATTATCGCTTCCTAATTTAATTGTGTATGGATAAACGCCTTCGTAACCCGGATAAACGCCTTCTATTTTTACAGCGCCATTCGGCGTCTTATCTATTTCTTTTCTTAAGTCATCAAGAGACAAAATCTCTTTGCCGTTTACCTTTGTTATTACAAAATTATCTTCAATTCTTGTTTTGCTGAATGCGCCTTTTTCATCCATCGATTTTATTCTTACACCACCTTTTATACCAATGTCAGCCGCATCTTTTTTACTGATGTTTTCAAATTCGGCACCCAATTTATCAAGTACAGAAGTTTTTACCACATCTGTATTGCCACTGCTATTTTTCAACAACACATCCGTTGTCATTTCTTTTCCTTCATGTACATACGTTACTTTTATTTTATCGCCGGGGCGGTAAATAGCAATCTGGCCAACCAAATCAGCACCGGAACGGATCGCGTTGTCATTTATTTTTACGATGAAATCACCTTGTTTAATACCCGCCGCTTTTGCGCCACCATCTGCTGTTACAGCCGTTACATACACACCTTCACCATCTTTAATACCATTTTGTTTTTTCTGATCATCACTGATATTGGAAGGCGCATAATTAATACCAAGAAAAGCCCTTTGTACAGTGCCAAATTTCATCAGGTCAGAAGTAACTTTCTTAACAATATTTACCGGGATAGTAAATGAATAGCCTGCATAAGAACCAGTAGGAGATGCAATGGCAGAATTAATCCCAATCAGTTTGCCGTCTGTTGTAATTAACGGACCGCCACTGTTACCCGGATTTACGGCCGCATCTGTTTGTATAAATGATTCAACAGGGGTTTTGCTCTGGCGGCGATTAATATCAAGGGTTCTTCCTTTAGCACTAATGATACCTGCTGTTACCGTTGCTTCCAATGTTAAGGGGTAACCTACTGCCAGAACCCACTGACCAACCTGCGCTTCATCTGAATTTCCATATAATAAAAATGGAAGACCTTTTGCTTCAATTTTGATAATGGCCAGGTCACTGCTGGGGTCAGTTGCTATCAATTTAGCTTTAAAAGATTTTTGATTGCTCAGCGTAACATTAATATCATCAGCTCCGTCAATTACGTGGTTGTTGGTAACAATATAACCGTCTTCACTAATAACAGCACCAGAGCCGGACGCCATTTGCGGAAGGCTGCGGCCGCGATCTCCAAACAAATCATCGAACCCGTCTCCAAAAAGATCTGAGAACGGATTGCGGCGTGATGGAAGATTATTGGTTGCTACTGCGTTTGTTTTTGTTTTTATATGTACCGTTGCGGGTATGGCAGCGCTTGCTGCCGCTGTAAAATCAACGGGTGCATTTGCAACACCGGTGGTACCATCAAACTTTGCATAATTAGACGGAGTTTTGCTGTTCGCAGCCACAGCCGTCTGCGACTGATAAACATACATCCCGTTTTGTGAAATTTTGTTATACGCCCACATACTTCCCACTGCAGTGCTGGCACTTATCAGCATGATGGCTGCTACCTGTTTAAGTTTCATATGTATAAAATTTATCTAATTCGTGCGTTGAAATAAAATGCCCGTTCCCAATACAAAATAACGATCAGAACAGCATTACAGTTTTCCGCTTATATTGTTTAACAAATGTTTTACCAAAGTCTTCGTACTTACTATTCCAAATTTAGCAAAATATGTTGGTAAAGACGAACGGGCACGATTAAATCGCGGGCCAAATCGTGCGCTGTGAGACACCAGGCGGTGAATCATGTGTCGTGAGTCGCCGGAAGCGTCCAGCGTCAATCGGCTATCACGCGTAAGCACCCACGCCTGACCATTCACGCCGCCAGCAGAAATGCCATGGTATCAATTCCATCGGCAAAATCTGCCAGTGAAGGATTTTGCGCCTGGCCAAAATCAATGAACCCTTTACCAATAACGCATTGTATGTCATCGTTGTTATGTAAGCCAACTGAAATTTCTTGCGGACTGCCTGTGTAGAACTCATAATGCAGCTGACTGATAGCGGAAAACACCGCATCGTTTTCAATGAGCAAAATAGCCCCGTTCGTCATGTAATACTTATTATTCAGCAGGGCAATGGCCAGTTGATAATCGTAATTGTTTTTGTACTTATTGTGATCGGCAAAACCGATATACTTTTTGAAGGTTTCCAGTAACGGCACAAAATCATACTTTTCAGGCACATACAATTTGGTAACGTTCCTGCAGCCGAGGCCGTAATAGAGGTTTACATCATCGGCTAATTTATCAAGATCAGCTATTGTTTCATCCCCGGTTAATATGGCCACAGACGTGCGGTTCCGGCGTATAATATGAGGGTATTTGGCGAAGTAGTAATCAAAGTAGCGGGCCGAATTATTGCTGCCGGTAGCAATGTAGGCATCACATTTTTTGAGCATATCCGAAAAACGTGTCTGGTTGCCGGTTTCCTTGTTCCAGCTGACTAGCTTTTCAACAATATGTGTAATGAGTACCGTGTCCTTGGAAGATGACTTTACAACCGCATGATGGCCGCTTAAAAAAATGCATAACCAGTCGTGGAAACCTACCAGTGGTATATTCCCTGCCATTACAAGACCAATATTTTTAGGGTTTGATTCGTTTACCGGGATTTTATAGCCTGCGACGAAATCTTGCAATTTGCCGGCATCTAAGAAATTTGCCACAATGTTTTTTACAGCGGTTTCAATAAATAACTGCGTAAACCATCCATTATAACGTTCGGCATTTTCTTTGGCAGCGGTCCAGGCCGGGTCAGCCGACTGTAAATATTTGCCCAGTTTTATTAATAAACCAATACGTTCTTGTAAATTCATTTTGCAGTATTAAATTTGCGCGTAAAGATAATCGTAAACAACCCATTAAATTATTTCCAACATGGCTATAAAAATAACAGAAGAATGCATCAACTGCGGGGCCTGTGAACCCGAGTGCCCCAATAACGCAATCTATGAAGGTGGCGTGGAATGGGCCATTGCCGATGGCACAACTGTAAAAGGACAATTTACTTTACTGGATGGCACGTTGGTTGACGCGGGTCAGAAACAAGCGCCTGTAAGTGTAGATACCTACTACATTACACCGAATAAATGTACCGAATGCCAGGGTTTCCATGAAGAACCACAGTGTGCTGCTGTTTGCCCGGTAGATTGTTGTATACCCGACGAAATGTATAAAGAAACAGTGGATGAACTAATGGCTAAAAAGGAAAAACTGCATATATAAATTCAGACCGCTGATTCGAAGATTTTTGCACGAAAAGTTAATCTGCGCACCTGTGGTTTTACATTGAAAAAATTTGGCACCCCAAGGTTACTGATGTGCAAAACTTTGGCCCTGAAATCAGGTGGCCAAATAAAAATTGAACTACCTTGAACCCATCAAACAAGTTCTACCTGTGGCGAGAGCCACACTTCAATAAGCGGGTGATATGTTCCGCTGGAAATCTGGTGAAGGGAAACAATACAGCCCTTCACCTTTTTTATGCCCGGGAACCCTGCGTCGTGAACTGTCAGCTATGAAACGGTCTAACGAATTGTTCACGTATTACCATTGACACCTCACGTTATTATTTTCACAAGAGTTTTTTCTTATTGAATTTTTAGTCAATATTTGCGTTAGTGTTCTACAAACCCAATTAAGAGAAACCTGGTTTATTATGGCGTCAACACCAAATATTGCTTTTGTTACCGGGGGGTATTCCGGTGAAGCAGAAATATCTTATAAAAGTGCAATTACGATTGAGAAAAACCTGGATACAACACTATTCAGCGTATATAAAATTGATATTACTCCGTCAGCATGGTTTTATACAAATGCCTCCGGCGAAAAAATTCATGTAAACCGTGATGATTTTTCTTTAACAATTGATGGTAACAAAATAAGTTTTGATGCCATATTTATTGGCATACACGGAACGCCGGGCGAAGATGGAAAATTACAGGGCTATTTTGATATGCTGGGCATTCCATATTCTTCTTGTGATGCTGCTACCTCGGCTTTAACATTTAATAAAAGATATACGGTGGCCGTGGCTGCGTTTTCTGGTATACATGTTGCAAAGTCTGTGTTGCTTATAAAAGACCGTTTTAAAAGTCCGGAAGAAGTTACCAGTCAGCTCAGTTTTCCTGTATTTGTAAAACCCAATAACGGTGGCTCCAGCATTGGCATGTCGAGGGTAAACAATCCTTCAGAAGAATTGGGACCCGCTATTGCAAAAGCTTTCCGGGAAGATAACCAGGTATTGGTGGAGGAATTTATTGAAGGCAGGGAGTTTACCATTGGTGTATTTCAATCCAAAGGGAAAATTATTACACTTCCTTTTACAGAGATTAAAACAAAAAATAAGTTTTTTGATTTTGAGGCAAAATATACGGCCGGTTTTACAGATGAAATAACACCAGCTGTAGTAGCAGAAAGCATTGCAGAAAAAGTACGTGCTACCGCAAAAAAAATTTACCAGGTATTTAATTGCAGGGGTATTGTAAGAATAGATTTTATTTACAACGAAAAAAAAGGCGAGCCGTATATGCTTGAAATAAATACAGTGCCCGGGCAAACTGAAGCAAGCCTTGTGCCGCAACAAGTGGCAGTCATGGGCTGGAATTTGAAAGAGTTTTATACTGCATTGGTGAACGATGCGCTGGAGCGTAAGATGTAATTACTAATTGCCAATTGATTCGATCAAAACATTAAAACAACAGTACAAAATAACGTGTTTCAATTTATAACAAAACGACCGCTCTGGGCAAATATATTGTTTGCCATTGCATTAATTACCGTATTTCTTTTTATTTTTCTCCTTTCCTTAAACTGGATCACGCATCACGGTAAAATTTTAAAAATTCCACAGGTTACCGGGAAGAGTTTGCCGGACGCCAAAAAAACATTGGAAACGCAAGGCTTTGATATTGTAATACAGGACTCCGTTTATGTAGATACCATTCCACCGCTTAATATTGTAAAACAATTTCCGGATGCCGATGCAGAGGTTAAAATTAACCGTACTGTTTACCTTACCATCAACCGTGCTTCTGCACCATTAATATCAATGCCGCAACTGGTCGGACAAAGCTTTCGCAGCGCAGAAATATTATTAAAGCAAACCGGATTAAAATTAGGTGATACTTCTTTTGTGCCCGACTTTGCCAAGAATTCTATTAAAAAACAATTGTATAACGGACAAGAAATTGTGTTTGGTACCAAAATACCCACTGGCGCCAAAATTGATTTGGTGATTAGCAATGGCATTGCGGATGCTGAAATGTCGATACCAGATCTGATTGGTATGACATATGGAGAGGCAAAAGTGCTGATGGAAGGAAGCAACCTTGAATTTGGCGCAAAGGTTTTTGATCCCTCCATAAAAGATTCTGCCAATGCTTATATTTACTGGCAAAATCCGCCAAGGTTGGCTGAAGATCACCGGGTAAACCGTATACACCAGGGGCAGTTAATTGATATCAGGTGCAGTGTTGAAAAACCAACAACTGATTCTACGAAATTACCGGCCGCGTCACCTACTAATTAAATAACGATATAATATTCATGCCATGAAAAGTATAAGTGTAGAACAACTGAAAGCAAGAATGGATGCAGGAGAAAAACTTAACCTCATAGATGTGCGTGAGCCAAACGAATACCAGGAATTTAATATTGGCGCAAAGCTGGTGCCGTTGGGTAAAATACAATCCATGCAGGCAGATGAACTGGAGGATTTAAAAGATGAAGAAGTTATTTTGCATTGCCGCAGTGGTAAACGAAGCGCCATGGCCGCCATGTTTTTAGAAACGATGGGTTTCACCAATACCGTAAATGTAGAGGGTGGTATGCTGGCCTGGCAGGAGAAATTTGGACGGTAATTGTCTGAACTGGGATTTATGGGATGGATGGGATTAACAGGGTTGCCTGGACTTCCGCTGTTGGCGGAACAGATTAGGATTTATATGATTAGCAGGATAAATCAGGAAATTTTAAGATCAAATATTTTATTAATAGTAAAGGGACACCATTATCTGTGTTCCTTTACTATTTTGACGCCGTTGGTACCAAACGTGCCGCAGGCACTTCTCTGTGCTCTTTAATTGCGGGTAGTATTGAAAATAGAAGCGATAAAAAATTAATTTTATTCAGCCAGGAATATCACAATTTCCCCGTGTCTCCGTGGTTCAAAAAAGGCGCCATAAAATTAAAATTTCACATTTACCACAAGCATGAAATTTCTTCCCGCCATCGGGAAATAAAAATTTTCTCTTACCAATGCCTTATCATAAAAATAACTATAGGTATAACCGTTGGATTCATATTGTTTGTTCCATACATTATTCAGCCTGGCTATAATGATAATTTCTTTTGAAATAATATTATGCAATGTATATTGAAGTGTAAGGTCCTGCACAAAATAATCGTGAATACTTTTTGCATCACTGCCGGTATTATCTAAAAATTGTTTGCCCGCATACTTTACGTTTGTATTAATTTCTGCATTGGCAAAAGGAAAGATTTGCAACAGACCAGAAGCAATCAGTGATGGTGAAAATGCCAGGTTTGTTTTTCGGGAATAGGAAGTATCCTGCTGCACTAAATTAAAATTTGCATCATACCGCGGCGTATAATCGTAAAAGTTTTTAATCTTGTTATCGCTGACTGTAAGATTTCCGCTGAGCTGTATTGTTTTATTTATTTTGTGCCTGCCCTGTAGTTCAATGCCAGCGCGGTAACTATGCGGGGTATTAATACGAAGTGCATCCCCTACATCATTTATTTTACCGGTAAGTATCAATTGATCTTTGTAATTCATGTAGTATAAATTGATACCCCAGCTATAATTAAAATTATTTTTTTCAAGACCCAGTTCAAGATCCTGCAGGTGCTCTGGTTTGGGCGGATTGCTGCTGGCAGATCCATTTTCGTAATCATCCCGGTTCGGTTCTTTGTTGGCAAATGCATAAGACGCATACGCCACCGTTGAACCGGCAGAATAGGTAAGTCCGAATTTTGGATTGAAAAAATTGAACGTATTGCTGATCTGCAAACCAGGGAATTTTCTTGTTCCGTTAATAATATAATCAACACGGCGGTATTGCAGATCAACCAATGCTTCCAGGTGATTGGTTATTTTGTACTGGTACTTGCTATAAAGATTGAAATCTTTTTTAACGGCTTTGTTATAATACCATTGATAGTCTTTTGGCACACCGCCATTGGCTGCCCAGGTAATATTGCCATAGTGTTTTCCATCATATTCGTTCCAGCCACCGCCAAAACTAAATTGATCTTTTTTTGCTTTATGGAGCACAGAAAAAATAGTTCCGTACAAATTATTATCTAGCCATAACTGTCTTACTAAGTCTGTTGACGTAATGGTTGTACTGCCAACAGTAAGATCCGGTAATCCATAACTGCTGTAGCTGGCATCATTTTTATATTCTTCGTAATATCCTTTCCCTTTAGATAAATAAACAGCTGTATTCAGCGCCCAGTTATTGGTAAACTGGTGGTTAAAAAATAGCTGGTAGTGATCCTGCTGATAATTATCTGTTTGGTTGGGATATGTAAAGACATTGTATTTCCTGGGGTTGCTGTTAAAAAGATTGGATGAATCAGCAGGCGTAAAATAAAGTGACCCTTCGTTATTGTAATAGTGCTGCTGCAGGCTGTCTTTATTATAGAAAATTTTATATTGGGGTATTCCGTTCCAGGCCTGGTACGTTTTTTCAGTACCAGAAATAATATTAAAACGGATAGACGACTGCTTTGTAATATATGCAACGCTGGTATAAAAACTTTTTAGACTGGTGGCACCGCGATCAATAAAACCATCACTCGAAATTTTAGATAGCCGGGCATCAAATGTGAAATGCTTATTTATTAACCCCGTACCAAATTTTACAGTGCTTTTCCACGTATTAAAGGATCCAAAGCTATTGTTTACTTCAGCGTATGCTTTCTCATTCACTTCATTTGTGCTAAGATTTATACTGGCGCCAAAAGCACCTGCACCATTGGAAGACGTGCCCGCACCGCGTTGTATTTGTATGCTGCTGAGTGATGAAGTGATGTCTGGTAAATCAACAAAATACGTACCCTGGCTTTCAGCATCATTGTACGGTATTCCATTCACGGTAACGTTGATTCGCGTAGCATCCGTGCCGCGTATGCGTATGCTGGTGTAACCAACACCGTTGCCGGCATCTGAGGTGGTAATTACAGAAGGGGTCTGACTCAAAACAAATGGAAGATCTTGTCCGAGATTCAATTTTTCAATATCCGTTTTACTGAGATTGCTTTTGGCAAACGGTGCCTTTTCTCCTGCGCGCAATGCTTTAATTTCAACTGGCTCCAGAAATAAAGCCAATCGGTCCATCACAAATTTTGCCGCTGTTGCAGGCAGGGTAATGGTAGTATCGATGTTTTTAAAACCCACGCTGCTGACATGGCATTTTACGTTGCCTGTTTGATTGGTGTAAAAAATCAATTCCCCTTTTTCACTGGCAGAAAAGACACCTGTTTTTTCTAATTCAATACTGGCATTGGCTACCGGATTTCCGGCAGCATCGGTGACAAGAAGAATTGTTTTTGACTGGGCCAGAACTATTTGCTGGATGGTCAAAAAGCAAATTCCCCAAAACAATTTTTTCATGTTGAGAATGGTTTGAGGCAGGGGCGTAAAGTAAAAGGAAAGCCGGCCGCGACAAGGGCCACACACCTCATACATTTCACCCTTAACCTTGTTACAAAAAATTGATTTGAGGGAAATGCTGCTAAGCAAAAGAGGAGGAACTGAAATTCGGTTCACCTTCCCTGCGCAGGCATTACCCTGATCAGGTTCTACGGGTTTAATCTCAGCCGGTTCCTGTGCAATTGCACCGGAAAAAGCACCCCGAGGACACTGTCCCGCTTTTCTCAGCGGGATAAAACAAAGGTATGGGAGAAAATTATAAAACCTGTAACATTTCATTTACCGCTACGTCTTAATACAAAATACTATTATGAAGAAAATATTGTTCTTTCTGCTGGCAAACCTGGCTGTAGCTATTGGAGTTGCACAGGATAAGATTATTAATGACGCAAATGCTGAAGCCCGGACTGTCAGCGGATTTCACGGTATCAGGATATCGCAGGGTATACAATTAATAATGAAGCAGGGAAGTACTGAAGCGGTTGCTGTAAGTGCTGCTTCAAAGGAAGACAGGGACAATATTAAAACGGAAGTAGAAGGTGGCGTGCTGAAAATTTATTATGATGCCAAATGGTATAAAAACTGGAATTCCAATGGCAGAAAATTGAAAGCCTATGTTTCTTTTAAGCAGATAGATTTGCTGCATGGCTCTTCGGGTTCATTTACAATAATTGATGGTAACATGAGTGGCAACAATATGAAGATTGAACTATCTTCCGGTGCAGATTTTAAAGGCGCTGTAGAAGTTGGCAGTCTCAGTATTGATGGGGGTAGCGGCGCAACCGCTCATGTTAGCGGTAAAGTACAAAGCGTTACCATTGAAGCAAGCAGCGGAGCGGGTGTATATGGTTATGAACTGGTAAGTGAAAAATGCGATGCAGACGCCAGCAGTGGTGGTGTTATAGAAGTAAGTGTAAACAAAGAATTATCTGCGGAAGCAAGCAGCGGTGGCGATATCCGTTACAAAGGAAACGGTGTAATAACAAAAGTATCTACTGGCAGCGGTGGCAGTATAAAAAAGAATAGTTAAATACGAATCCAACTTCCTCTCTTTTGGAGAGGGTCGGGGGTGAGGTCAATATGAAACAGTTTAAAATAATATAATCATGAAAAAAATAATCGCAGGTTTTATAATGGTATCAACCGTTTTTTTTGCCAGCGCACAAAAAACAATTGTAAATGATGCCAACGCTGAAAAAAGAAATGTACCAGGGTTTTCCGGGATTTCTGTGTCCGGCGGAATAGACATTTATTTAACCCAGGGTAATGAAGATGGCATTGCAGTCAGTGCAGCCGAAACTAAATACCGCGACCGTATAAAAACGGAAGTGAAAAATGGTTTACTGACAATTTGGTACGATAACCAGGGTATCAGCTGGAGCAATGGAAATAAAAAATTGCGCGCCTATATTTCGTTTAAAAATATTAACCAACTGCATGCTTCCGGTTCAAGTGATGTGTATATCAGCGGCGTATTAAAAGCAAGCGATCTCACCATAAGACTTGCCGGTTCCAGCGATTTAAAAGGCGTGGTAGACATTGAAAATCTGAAAACAGATATGAGTGGTGCGTCAGATATTACCATCAGCGGTAAAGTTGGTTCATTAAATATTGATGCCAGCGGATCCAGTGATTTTAAAGATTATGATTTAGTGGCACAAAACTGTGATGCGCATGTATCCGGTTCGTCTGATGTGCAGATTACCGTGGAAAAAGAATTGAATGCCAGTGCCAGTGGTTCAAGCGATATCCATATCAAAGGCAATGGCATTATTAAAAAGATGAGTACCAGCGGCAGCAGCAGTATAAAGAAAGGATAGAACATTGCTGATTTTGTGATTTACCTGATTGGGTGTCGTGCCACGGTTAGAACTTCATAGCGGCATTCTTTGCATGAATAACCGTGGCACGTTCATCTTGCAGTGGCACGTTTAATCTTACAATAGCACCGTAAAGACCGTTCACCGACGAAAAAAAATCCAAAATTCTTGTATCCCAAAATCAGTAATTAAATTTGATTGTAAGTCATTCTTCCCTTACATTTGCACCCCACATC
>JBDUAY010000110.1:0-14557 GCA_040004415.1 Bacteroidota bacterium
TTGGCTCTTTGCATGATCCCGCTTATGGCCCATGCAGGTAACAGTTATACCCTGTCTGCCACCAGGGGCGATATCGTAATCAGCAGTCTCAGCACCAGTCCGGAAATGCAACCTGGCGATACGTTGTTCATACCTGCAGACGGTAAATATACCAGTGTACAATACAGGCGGCTTAAAGGAGATTCATTACACAAAATATATGTGATATGGTTGCCCGGCAGCCAGGTGAAAGCAACTTCATTTTTTCAGCAGCTAACAAATTTCAGCCTGAGTTTTGTGATAATAGAAAATATGTTGCACTACAATTTTTATGGAACCAGCAAATTCAGTTATGGTGTGCATGATGTTGAATTTAAAAATTGTCAATGGATAAACCCTCAGGGTGCATATAAAGATCAACCACCTATACAGTGGGATGATCCATATTCACCGGTCAGCATGGTTTTTACCGGTAAGAAATCGCAAACATTTTATAATATAACGTACAACGGATGCATGTTTGATGGATTTAAAAACGTAAATGTTATACAAATATCAACCAACTGGAATACAAATAATAATGAAATAAGGCGTTCTATGGCGCTTGATTTTAAATTTATTGCTGATACATTTCAGAATGTAACTACTACCGCGCCGGTTACAGTGGGCGCTATTGTTGGTACCGGTTTTGGTTGCACCGTAAACCATTGTGTATTCAAAAATATTGTTGGGCCAGGAAGCAGTCAGAATAGTCATTCAACTTCTATTATGTGGTATGGAAGTATTGATGTTAGTGATTGTTTCCAGGAAAACAGTTATGCACAACTATTACTTTGTATTCCCCGCGGCTGGTCGGGCCTGCCGGGTTATTTGGATAAGAACACCGCTTGCCGGGCATGGCAAAACATCATTCATAATAATTTATCTTTTTCTGCATTTGGATTTAACCAGGATATAGGTGGCAACCGGAACGATTTGAATGGTATTCATGTTGTTAAGGCGACCTGTATTTATAATACTGTTTACCGTACGAAAAGATCCAGTTACAATGGCCCCAATTATGGGTTTGTCGCAGATAATGTACACCAGGACTCGCTGGATTGTTCCTATAATCTGGTTGTTGCGCCAGAAACCGATTATGCATTTGACATTAACCGGGGTTATATTGTTGCTGTTGTTTTGCAGAAACCAAAACACCAGGTAACTGTTGGCAATAAAGTATTCAAAAGCTGGGCACGTAATATAATTGAGGATACCATTCATTACAGACCCGGCAACCCGGCATTAATTGCCAACGGTACAAAAACCGGCTATTCGTTTATTACAACAGATTTTTATGGAAATAAAATACCCGTTAACGGGCCGGCGTATGCAGGTGCAGTAGAAGCAGATCCCGTAACATTTAAGTCACTGAAACGAAAATAGAAATTGCTGATTTCAGCATGCAGTGATTTTGAGATTTCCTGGTGTGTCTTCTATATCAATCTCAAAATCTCCCAATTACAAAATAAGCAATACTCAAAACTGAAGCAAAAAAGATGTGCCCTCGCCTTCTGTACTTTGCACTTGCATAGTGCCTTTGTGCAGCATCATAATTTGTTTGCAAAGGCTTAAGCCAATACCGCTTCCATGTTTTTTTGTACTGAAGAATGGGATAAATATTTTGTCAATTACTTCTTCCGTCATCCCGTAACCGTTGTCGGTTACCTTAATAATTGTTTTTTTATTATTGGCCACATATGCAGACAGAATAATGCGGGGATCTTCTTTTTCTTTAACTGCTTCGATGGCATTTACCACTAAATTTATTAATACCTGTTCCAGCAAATTGGTATCGGCTTCCAGTAGCAGCTCAGTATCTTTCAGGATAATTTCGATGTCAATATTCTTTTGTTCAAGTGTAGGCTGCATCAGGTGGTGAAGATTCTCAAACAGATCACGCACATACACTTTTTTCAGGTTTAGTGTATTAATTTTATTTAGATTGCGATAGGTTTCAGCAAATTTGAGCAGACCCTCACTTCTTCGCTTAATGGTATCGATGCCAAGCTCCAAATCGTCTACAGAACCGGTATCATTATTAAGAAGGTGCAATGATTGTTTGAGCCGGCTTTTTAAAGTCTCCGCCAATGAAGAAATGGGTGCTATCGAATTCATGATTTCGTGGGTCATTACACTCAGCAATTTCTGCCAGGCTTTGGATTCTGTTTCATCCAGCGCCTCATTTACGTTTTGAAAAGCAATGAGCTTAAATTTTTTCCCTTCTGTTTGAAAAGCGGTGGCCGACATTAATATTTTGAAGGAGGATTTTTCGTGATGCGCAGTTGCAATTTTGGATTCACCTGGTTTTAACAGTAAAATACTGTTGTATAATTGCCCGTCTCTTTTTTCCAGTGAATGGATTGTTTTCAGGTACGGCAACTGCAGCATTTGTTTTAATGATTCATTCATCCAGACCACTTCCCCGCTTTCTTCCTGGTAAGATAAAATACCGGTATCAACCAGCTCCAGTATCTTCTGTACATACTGGTACTGCGTTTCTTTCTCTTTACTGATAACTTTAAACGTAGTGTTAATTTCATTAAAACCTTTGCGCAGCGGCTGCAGATCCAACGGCGCGTGCTTTACGTCGAAATACCTGGAGAAATCACGGTAATGAATTGATTCTACAAACTGATCCAGCTCATCATGCGCTTTTTTCTGAAACCGGTAAAAATCTACCAGCTGGTAAGCAACAATGGGTGTAAGAAGAATAAGATAGACATACCACCCCGTTCCTTTAACAAGAAAAAAAGAAGCAACACTTAATGTTGCAAATAAAAAAAATACACGGATAAAAATGCGCCATTCGGTTCCTTTAAAAAACATAATTATTTTTTGTTGTTCTGGCCGGTGAGACACCGGGCAGGGAGGAGATTGTGTTTCATTTTGCTGGCACAAGACACACCTGCGGCACGCAAACATTTATTCAAATCTGAATCTACCGCCATAACTTTTTGCGGGAACTTTCCCTGGCCGTGTCCTAACAGCAGAAAAATCAATCCGCAAGTTCCTCAATTTATTAATTTCTAATTATCAGGTACTAATTATATATCATACTTGCTCAATCGCCTGTACAAAGCCGTCCTGGTTAGGCCCAGTTCTTTTGCTGCCTTTGAAATATTACCGTTATTTTTTTCTATCACCCGAAGAATAGTGTTTTTCTCAATCGCACTTAATTTAGATTCTGCCGGCTCGGTATCCTGTATGCCGGCGCTTTCGATGGGTGAAAAAATAATGTCTTTCGCTTCAAGTACATTGCCTTCACTCATAATAACCGCGCGTTCTATGCTGTACTGAAGCTCACGTATATTGCCGGGATAGTGATAATGCAATAATTTATCCATCGCTCTTTCATCAAACTCCAGCACCGGTTTTAAATATTTATTACTATAAATTTTGCTAAAATGCCGTGCCAGCAGCGTAATATCGTCACCGCGTTTGCGCAAAGGCGGTACTACAATTTCAACGGTGTTGATGCGATAAACAAGATCTTTACGAAAACGGTTTTCATTGGCAAGTTCTGTTAATGGAACATTGGTAGCACAAATTAAACGAATGTCTACCGAAACTGGTTCATTTGAGCCGAGCCTGGTTACCTGCCGGTTCTGCAAAACACTTAATAACTTTGCCTGCTGCTGAAGTGTAATATTTCCAATTTCATCTAAAAAAAGCGTCCCTCCGCTGGCAGATTCAAACCTGCCTACACGGTCTTCCCGCGCGTCTGTAAAAGCACCTTTTCTGTGGCCAAATAATTCGCTTTCAAAAAGCGTTTCAGTAAGCGCCCCCACATCTACTTTTACAAATGGCTTTTCCGCACGCATCGAGTGCTGAAAAATAGCCTTTGCAATCAGATCTTTGCCGGTTCCGTTTTCGCCCAGTATTAGAATATTGGCATCCGTTGGTGCAATTTTTTCAACCTTAAATAAAATCTCTTTTATTACGTCACTCTGGCCTATTAGTTCAGAACTGAGAATATCAGTTTTTGGTGTTATGGCAGCACTTGTTTTAGCAGTGTTCCGTTTAAGGGCATCTTTAATGGTTTCGATGAGTTTTTCATTGTGCCAGGGCTTCACTACAAAATCCGCGGCACCTTCTTTTAAAGAGCGAACGGCAAGATCGATATCGCCGTAAGCCGTTATCATAATGACTGCTGCACCCGATTTAAATTCCCTGATCTTTTTTAACCAGAAAAGTCCTTCATTACCTGTATTGATGGAACTGTTGAAATTCATGTCCAGCAATATGAGATCAAAGTTTTGTTTGGCCAATTGCGCCCGCAGGTTCTCGGGATTTTTTTCAATGACTACTTCGCGGGCCTCTGTCTTTAATAAAAGCCGAACCGCAGTTAATACATCGGTATCATCATCAATAACCAGTACGGAAGCATTTTTCAGATTCAAAGTATAGAATTTAATTCATGATTGATTTTGGAGCTTTTAGCCATTAGTTATTAGCCGTTGGTAGCGCTGATAGCTCAAAGCTAACCGCTAACAACTACTTTCTACAATTATACCATAAATGCAAACGCATGATAAACAATTTTTAAGAATTAACATGATAATTTCCTGTTGTATCAAAAGCGAACACCTTTTGTAACATTACCGGACAATAACGAAAGCACTCGTAGTATAATAAATTGAAAATCATAGCCCTGGCACACTGGCACATTCTTATCTATATCCTGCACGGAAGTTTCTCATGTTGTTTGTTAAGCTACGCCTGGTTAGCCAGCGCCAGACGTAGCTTTTTTTAAATTAAAAAGCATTTATTTACAATGGACAGAGTTATAGAAAAAAAGACGTGGACTACGAAACGCTTGCTAACAATTGGTGGTATTGTGGCCATTATTGCACTAATTGGTTCCAGTTATTATTTTACATCAGGCAAAACAAAATTAAACCAGGATACTGACCGGCTTACCATTAGCGAAATAAAAAAAGGACCGTATAAAGATAATATCCCGGTAAACGGTGTTGTATTACCGCTTACTTCAATTTATTTGGATGCAACTGAAGGCGGTCGTGTGGAAGAAAAATATGTTGAAGATGGTACCGTTATGAAAAAAGGTGACCCTATTTTGCGCCTGTCAAATACAAACCTGATGATGACCATGATGAGCCAGCAGAATACCGTGTACAATACATTAACGCAGATGCAGATTAACCAAAATGCTGCACTCCAAAATACGGTAAACAAAAGAACTTCCATGGCGGATGTAGAAAGCCTGTATAATGAAGCAGAACGCGTATATAATCTTGACAAAAAATTATATAACGAGAAAGCGATCGGTTCACAGGAATTTAAACAGGCTGAAAATAATTACAATTATTATAAGCAGAAAAAACTGCTGACAGAACAAATATTATCGCAGGATTCTGTATCGCGCGCGCAGCAGGCTGCACAGGATAAAAGATCTTACCAGGGCTCGCAGGAAGCACTGGGAATTATGGAAAAGAAAGTAGGCGATTTAATTGTACGCGCACCGGTAGACGGTCAGCTCACATCACTGGATGCAGAAATAGGTGAAAATAAAAATCAGGGGCAGCGGCTCGGGCAAGTCGATGTATTGAGCGGCTTTAAAGTACGCGTAAACGTGGACGAGCATTACCTTTCGAGAATCTTTCCTGGTCAGACAGGCGACTTTACATTTGCCAATAAAACATATAAACTAAAAATTAAAAAAGTATTCAGCCAGATTCTTAATAATACTTTCCAGGTGGATATGGAATTTGCAGGTGAAGTGCCACAAGGCATACGCCGTGGGCAAACATTGCAAATAGTACTGGCATTGAGTGATGAGACCGTTGCTATACTGTTGCCAAAAGGTGGGTTCTACCAGCAAACGGGTGGTAACTGGATATTCAAGCTTACGCCGGATGGCAAAACTGCTGTTCGCCAGGATATCGTGCTGGGCCGTCAAAGCATAGATTATTATGAAGTATTGCAAGGCTTAAACCCCGGCGATAAAGTAATTACTTCCAGCTATGAAAACTATGGAACCATCCAGGAACTGGTACTAAAAAAAGATTAACCAAAAATCATCAGCATTAAATTTTTTTTATGAAACAAAAAATAATTTACGTCGTCCTTTTTGTTGCTGCCATGTATTTGCCTGCTTCGTCAAAGGAATGTGCAAAGGTTATTAAATGTGGGGTAACAGAAAATTTGGTGCAAACAAAAGAAAAAATTGCTCCGGCCGCATCTGAAATGCAGGAAGCCGGTTTGCCGGTATCACCTTTCAGCAGGTTGCTTTTTAATCTGTAACTTAATAGCAACCGGATCCGTCTAATCATTTGACTCAATATATGTTTTATAATAATTATACCCAATTTTCAATCTAAACTGTAATAAGATGATAAACATTACTGGTCTTGAGAAAATTTATCGCACTGAAGAAGTAGAAACAGTAGCATTAAATAAGTTGTCCTTTGAAGTAAAGGATGGTGAATTTGTTGCTGTAATGGGCCCTTCAGGTTGCGGCAAATCTACCTTACTCAATATTCTTGGCTTGCTGGATGATCCCGATGCCGGTAGCTTCTTATTTAACGGAATAGAAGTAGCGGATTTTAACGAGCGCAAAAGAGCTGAACTGCGCAAACGCAATATCGGTTTTGTGTTCCAGAGTTTTAACCTGATTGATGAACTGACCGTTTTTGAAAATGTAGAATTACCACTCATATATCTTGGTATTAAAAGTGATGAAAGAAAAAAACGTGTAGAAGAAGTGTTGGATAAAGTGCAGATCATGCACAGGCGCAATCACTATCCGCAGCAATTATCGGGTGGTCAGCAACAGCGTGTGGCGGTTGCCCGTGCTGTGGTCAATAAACCAAAACTGATACTGGCGGATGAGCCTACCGGCAACCTGGACAGCAGCAATGGTAATGAAGTAATGGAAATGCTCACCGACCTGAATGAACAGGGCACTACTATTATAATGGTTACGCACAGCGAACACGATGCAAGATATAGTCACCGCATTATACGCATGCTCGACGGACAAACAGTAACGGAGAATATATTGGTGTAACGCGGCAGTTAGCTGTTAGCCACTAGCTATTAGTCGACGGATGCTGCGATTCATGGCTCAGCGCTAACAGCTAATAGCTAATAGCTTTCTTTTATGCTTAAAAATTATTTCAAAGTAGCGTTTCGGAATCTGTGGAAGCGGAAAGGATATTCTTTCATCAATATTCTTGGACTCACGATAGGCATGGCCAGCGCCATGCTTATTCTGTTATGGATACAGAATGAAATGAGTTTTGATCGCTCCTACAAAAAATCGGATCGGTTGTATACCATGTACAACCGCGACAAATTTAATGGGGAGATGTGGGCCTGGAACAACACGCCTAAAGTAATGGCGCCCACACTCAAACATGATTATCCTGAAGTAGAAGATGCAGTACGATATAATAATATTACTTTCCTGACGACTGTTGGAGAGAAGAAATTTAATATAAGAGGTGCTTTTGCTGACAGTGGTTTCCTGAACATGTTCGATTTTCCTTTCGTCTCTGGCAATGCTGCACAATCCTTAGCCGGCAATTACAATATCGTACTGACACAAAAAACAGCCAGGAAATTATTTGGCAATGAAGACCCAATGGGCAAAATAGTGCTGATTGACAGCAACGCCAATTTTACCGTAAGTGCCGTATTGAAAGATTTACCCAACAATACATCTTTTGATTTTGAATACCTGTTGCCGTGGGCATTTATGAATAAGCTTGGCTGGAACGATGATGGCTGGGGCAATAACTCAGTAAAAACTTTTGTGCTGCTAAAACCAAACGCCTCACACGCTGCTTTTGATGCTAAGGTTAAAAATATTACGACCAGCCATTCAAAAGAATCAGAAAAAGTATTTTCATACCCGCTCAGCAGGCAGCATTTATATTCTAAAAATGAAAATGGGAAATTAGTAGATGGTCAGATTGAAACCGTGAGATTGTTTGCTATCATTGCTGCATTTATTTTATTGATTGCCTGTATCAATTTTATGAACCTGTCTACTGCCAGAAGCGAGAAAAGGGCAAAAGAAGTAGGCATCCGAAAAGTAGCCGGTGCACGCAAAGGCTCACTGATAGCACAATTTATTGGTGAAAGTGTCCTGCTTTCTGCTATAGCTTTTATTATTGCGTTGCTGGTAGTTCAGTTGAGCATCAGTTCATTTAATCAATTGGTGGGTAAAGAACTCTATATTGATTATCACAATCTCTATTACTGGCTTTTTGCCATTGGTTTTATATTGTTTACTGGTTTTATTGCAGGCAGTTATCCCGCCTTTTATTTATCTTCCTTTACACCGGTAAAGGTTTTGAAAGGTACTTTTAAAAAAATGAACGCCCTGGTTACACCGCGCAAAGTGCTGGTAGTATTGCAATTTACTTTTGCGATTATTTTAATCATTTCTACTATCATTGTTCAACACCAGATACAATATGCTCAAAACAGGGACGCTGGTTATAACCGCAACAACCTGGTGTACGCGTTTATGCAGGGCGATGCAGACAAAAATTACCTGCTTATTAAAAACGAATTGTTGAAAAGCGGTGCAGTGGTTTCTGTAACGCGTTCTGCCAACCCTATTACACAGCGGTGGAGCGATGGTTGGGGTTTCTCCTGGGAAGGTAGTACAGAAACAGATAAAAAACTCGATTTTACAAGATTGGGTTCTGATGCTGATTTTATAAAAACAATTGGCGTTAAACTGAAAGAAGGGCGCGATATTGATGTCTATAATTATCCCACCGACAGTACCGCAATGCTGCTGAATGAATCTGCCATTACGGCCATGCATTTAAAAAACCCGCTGGGGCAATTAATAAGAACCGGTGGTAACCGCAGTTACCATGTAGTGGGTGTGGTAAAAGATTTTATACTGGAATCGCCTTTTGACATGAAAGTAAATCCTATGATGATTTTAGGACCTGGCAACGATTTTTTCCAGGTGGTTCATATGAAATTAAATGCAGCTAATGCAACTGCCGGCAACCTGGCCAGTATCGAAAAAATATTTAAAAAATACAACCCGCAATACCCCTTTGAAAGTGTATTTGCGGATGAATCTTATGCGCGCAAATTTAAGGATCAGCAACGTACCGGCACACTGGCTACGCTGTTCGCCACGCTAACCATTTTTATTTCTTGCCTTGGCTTGTTTGGCCTGGCCACTTATATGGCTGAAAACAGGATTAAAGAAATAGGCGTACGCAAGGTGTTGGGCGCATCTGTTTTCAGCATTACATCTTTATTGTCAAAAGATTTTTTAATACTCGTGATAACATCATTGGTTATTGCATCGCCGGTTGCATGGTGGGCAATGCACAAGTGGCTTGCAAATTATAGCTATCACATTGATATCGAATGGTGGGTATTTGCCGGGGCAGGTATCTTATCTGTTATTATTGCGCTGGCTACTGTCAGCTATCAATCTATAAAGGCAGCAGTTGCCAACCCGGTGAAGTCACTACGCACGGAGTGATGATCCCGGTACATATCGGGATAAAATCAATACGAACTGAATAACTGCAGCGGGTCGGCCCGCCACTGCTCATTTCGTGTAGTAGTTATAACATGAGAATTACCTATGAAGGCCATTAATGAACGGCTGGCGATGTAACATTATCATTGTTATAAGCGCCGGATGACTATTCTTCATACAAAAAATTCTCTGGCTATGATAAAAAATTATTTCAGGCTGGCCGTGCGTAACCTGCTAAAATACAGGTTTATTTCTTTTATTAATTTGTTTGGCCTAACGGTGGGGCTTACCTGCTGTTTATTGATCACTTTGTATGTGTTGAATGAACTGAGCTATGACCGCTACAATGAAAACGCAGAAAACGTTTACCGCGTAACGCGCAGCTTTAATAACCAGGATGGCGTTGTCTCGTTACATCTCGGAACAGTAGCCCCTCCTTTTGGTTACTATCTCCCACACGATTTTCCCGAAATAAAAAAACTCACCCGCCTGCTCGACAATGGCATTACCCCCGTGCGTTATAAAGAAAAGTTGCTGAATGAGCCACACGTGTTTTTTGCCGATGAAAATCTCTCCGATGTTTTTTCCGTACAAATTGAAAAGGGAAACGCTAAAACAGCACTTGTTGATCCTTATTCAGTAATGATGACTGGGGAGATTGCTAAAAAATATTTTGGTGAAGAAGATCCTATGAACAAAGTAATCCGGCTTAACAACCAGATTGATTTGAAAGTAACGGGTATTTACAAACCGTTTCCGCAGAATGCTCATATTCATCCGGAAATGATGGTGTCGTTTAATACCCTGAAAGATACATTGATATACGGTGAAGAGAACCTTCGCAAAAATTGGGGAAACAATTCTTTCTTTACATATGTTCTGCTGCCAAAAAATTATGATCCGCAAAAAATGATAGCCCGTTTCCCGGCATTCCTTGATAATCACATGGCGGATCAATATGGTGGCAAGAAGCCTTCACAATTTACAAAACTGGATCTCCAAAGACTAACTGATATCCACTTGTATTCACACACCGATTATGAAGCAGAAGCAAACAGTGATATTAAACGCGTATATATTTTTGCAGCCATTGCATTTTTTATCCTGCTCATCGCCTGCATTAACTATATGAATCTTTCTACTGCCCGCTCCGCATTGCGTGCCAGGGAAATCGGTATCCGTAAAGTAATTGGCGCCAGGAAACAAGAATTGATTTTCCAGTTTCTAAGTGAATCTGTATTGGTTTCATGGATAGCCATTATCCTGGCCATTGTATTACTATACTTTTCTATTCCCTGGCTCAATAAAATGGCAGAGCAGCAATTATCCATCTCCTTGTTATTAAGATGGCAGGTGCTGGTTCCGGTGTTTCTTACGCCTTTTGTAGTGGGCATCATCGCTGGCATCTATCCCGCGTTGTTTATGTCGGGCTTTCAACCAATAAAAACATTAAAAGGTTTATTCAAAGCAGGCAGCGGCAGCGTGTCCTTTAGAAAAGTACTGGTAATAACACAATTTTCCATTTCTATTATACTTATCATTACAACAGCCATTGTTTTCCAGCAACTGCATTTTATGCAAAATAAATCGCTTGGGTTCAACCGCGATCATGTATTGCTGATGGGCTACAATGATGATATTCACAAACAGTTTGAATCATTTCGCAATGAATTATTATCAGATGCCAACTTTAAAGAAGTAGCGCGATCCAGCAGGGTGCCGAGTGGCAGATTGCTGGATAATATGGGTGCATCTACGCTTTCCGGCGATTCATTGAAACCAACTACCACCGATATTAAATTTATTTCTGTAGATAATAATTTTATCCCTGCGTACGGCATGCAGATGGCGGCAGGCAGAAATTTTTCAAAAGAATTTGGTACCGACACAGCCAATTTTATTTTGAATGAATCTTCCGTAAAAGCACTGGGATGGGCGCCGGCAGGCGAAGCAATCGGAAAAGACTTTCAGTATGGCGGCACAAGGGGTCATATTATTGGTGTAGTAAAAGATTTTCACTTTGAGAGCCTGCACCAGCCAATCGTGCCTATGATATTCATTAAGCTGCCACCGTCTAATAACAGTTTTCATAACCTGTCGGTAAAAATTACAGGTGACCATATTCAGGCCGTGCTGGCACATTTGGAAAATACCTGGAAAAAATTTTCGCCAGAAATGCCTTTTCAACCTGTTTTCCTGGACGATAAATTTGATGCATTGTACAAATCGGAACAAAAACAGGGCACTATATTTACAGTATTTGCCTGTATTGCAATTTTAATTGCTTGTCTCGGATTATTTGGATTGTCCGCATTTACCATCAGCCAGCGGGTAAAAGAAATTGGCGTGCGCAAAGTCCTGGGCGCCAGTACGGGTAGTATTGTTACATTATTATCGAAAGATTTCCTGAAGCTGGTTGCCGTTGCGGCTATCATCGCTTTCCCGGTGGCCTGGTTTGCCATGCACAGCTGGTTGCAGGATTTTGCTTACCGTATCAATATGCCGTGGTGGATATTTATCGTGGCCGCCATTGTTGCTGCGTTGGTTGCTTTGATTACTATCAGCTTCCAGGCAATCAAAGCGGCTCTGTCCAATCCGGTAAAATCTCTTCGAAGCGAATAGCTTCCTGGGACAGACCGATGTGGCTGCCCGGTTAAAAATTAAAAACTGTTTTCATGATTAAAAACCTGCTTATCGTAGCGCTCAGAAATTTTAAAAGAGACAAAGGATACAGTCTGCTCAATATTATCGGGCTCACTATTGGCATCACCTTTAGCCTATTTCTTATTTTCTATATAAAAGATGAACTTAGTTATGACCGCTACAATAAAAATGCAGAGAATATTTACCGGATAAATGCTTTTATAAAAGAAAAAGACAAGGATGTAATGAAATGGACCAGCGGACCGTTTCCGCTGGGCCCTGCATTGAAAAAAGATTATCCTGAAGTAGAAGAAATGACCCGTTTTGTTGGCAATGGCAAAACGATGTACAAAAACGGGCAGGTGAAATTCTATGAAGACAAAGTGTTCTATACAGACAGCACCGTTTTTAAAATTTTTACCTGCCAGTTCATTGAAGGCAATCCGCAGACTGCATTGGTTCAGCCCAATTCCATCGTATTGTCGCAAACACTTGCAGAAAAGTATTTTGGAAAAAACATCAGTGCAGTTGGCAGAGTACTACAAAATGAAAAAAATGAAAATTTTACAGTAACAGCTGTCATAAAAGATGTTCCAAAGAATTCTCACATCATTTTCAATGTGCTTGTCTCCATTACAACGCTGCCAAAAGACTTCAGCAATAACTTCGGAAATTTCAATACGTTTAATTATGTATTGTTAAGACCAAATACCAATGCGGCAGCTTTTGAAAAAAAACTGCAGGCTCTTTATGATAAATACCTTGCTGCTGTTTTCAAACAATTTAATATCAAAATTGATTTTAACGTTCAGAATATAACTTCCATTCACCTGCATTCAGATATCCAGGGCGAGCCAGAAGAACTGGGCAGTATTTCCTACATCTACATCTTTGCAGCAGTTGCTTTTTTTATGCTGTTGATTGCCTGTATTAATTACATGAACCTCGCTACAGCACGGTCTGCAAGGCGGGCGAAAGAGATTGGTATACGCAAAGTAAGCGGTTCAACGCAACTACAGCTGGTAGCACAGTTTTTGGTTGAGTCTACCCTAACCGCTTTTTTTTCTTTGCTTTTAAGCATTGGATTTATTGCTTTGTTTCTGCCTTCCTTTAATTCATTGGCGGGCAAGTTTATTTCGTTTAAATCGTTGCTTGCACCCGGCACATTTTTAATACTACTTGCTATTATTTTATTTGTTGGGCTAATAGGGGGAAGCTATCCTGCTTTTTACCTGGCAAAATTCAACCCGGTTAATATTCTTAAAGGAAGCTTATCGAAAGGTTCCAGCAATGCAACACTCCGTCGCATACTGGTAGTGGTACAATTCAGTATCTCAATGATCATGATCATTTGCACTTGGGTCGTCTATAGCCAGTTGAAATACCTCCAGAATGTAGATCTGGGTTTTAATAAAGATCAGGTACTTTCTGTAACAGCGAATGCAGATAGCGATATCCGTTCAAAAATCCTGGCATTTAAAGATGCTGTAAGAAGTAATCCGCAGGTGCTGTCTATAAGCACTTCTCAAAATGCGCCAGGAAGTGGCAATATTAACTTTAGCCTTTTTACAGTGGAAACAAAAGATGGCTTTAAAGATCAGGGAGTGGATACGTATGCCGTCGATGAAGATTATTTTAGAACCCTGGGCATGCAGCTAAAAAAAGGCCGGAATTTTACAGGTCTTTCAGACACACTGAGAAGTATTATTGTGAATGAAAATTTTGTAAAATATTTCAAATGGAATGATGATGCTATTGGGAAAAAAGTTAAAAGACCCGGCGACACTTCTGGGTTTTATTACCTGGTGGTAGGGGTTATAAAAGATTTCAACCAAAAATCCTTATATAACCCAATAGCCCCACTGCTATTGCAATACAGACCTAATAATAATATTATTCAACTAAAACTGAGTGGCAAAAATGTTCCTGCTGCCATTGGTGGTATTGAAAACGTATGGAAAACAGCTTTACCCGATCTTCCTTTCCAGTATACATTTCTCGATCAGGATTTTGATTCGCAATATGCGGCTGATCAAAAAAGAGGCAAAATATTTACGGCTTTTTCTGTTCTAACAATTATGATTACCTGCCTTGGTTTATTGGGACTGGTAGCATTTACGACCCAGCAGCGGCAAAAAGAAATCAGTATCCGAAAAATTTTGGGCGCCAGTGTGAAAGAAATCATACCGCTGATCACCAACAATTTTATTTTGCTGGTGGGGATCTCTTGCCTTGTCGCATTTCCGGTGGCGTGGTTGTTTATGAGTAAATGGCTGAAAGTGTTTCCGTATAATACTGGCATCACTGTAACACCATTTTTATTTTCTGCCATCGCGGTATTGGCGATTACCATGCTCACCGTTATTTTTCATACGATCAGGGCAGCGGTTGCGAACCCAGTGAAAT
>JBDUAY010000482.1:0-4285 GCA_040004415.1 Bacteroidota bacterium
ATGTCCCTGATAAAAAGTATTTTGCATATCTGATTGAAATGAAAAAAATAGTTGCTATATGCGTGGTTTTGCTAATGTTTTTGTCTTGTGATGCAAGGCACATCGTAGGCGGAGAGATGTCCTATACCTACATCGGACCCGGCGCCCAGCCAAACACGGGAAAATATACCATCACGCTAAAACTGTTCCGCAACCAGGATGTAGCGCCTGATGTTGCAAAAATGCCTGACAATGTATTCATTGGCATATTCAATAGTGATAACGGAACCCAATTTACATTTTCCAATAGCCAGCCCTATTTTGATGTTCCTAAAAATAGTGAAGACATGGTAACGGTAAATCCGTTTCCGCCATGTATCAATAATGCGCCTATTCTTAATTATCATGTCGGATATTACACCTTCACGGTAGACTTGCCGATAAATAGCCACGGTTATACAGCCACCTATCAAACCTGTTGCAGGGTTTCACCCTTGGCTAATGTGAGAAATACGAATGGAAGTGAAACCGGATCAACGTATTTCACCAACCTACCGCCGCTGGCAGACAGTTCTCCGGAATTTTCAACAAGCATTGATGCAATCTGTGGCGGAAAGCCTTTTGAGCTCAAATTCGATGCAAAGGATCCCGATAAAGATTCACTCGTATACGAGTTCGCAGAGGCGTCCGGCGGCGGTTCCTTTCAAAGTGCCGGCAATGCGAATCCGGCTCCTCCTCCTTACGGGTCTGTTCCGTATATTAATGGTTATACATCGGATGCTCCACTTGGAACAAAGGCAACGATTGATCCTGCTACTGGTATTATCAGTGGCATTGCGCCGGGCGTTGGCCGCTACGTGGTTGGCGTATCTGTGTCTTCATACCGCCTCGGGGTTTTGATCAATCAACATTTTAAGGATTTTATTGTAAATGTCACCGATTGTGATTTTGCGGGCGCCAAACTTGATCCGAAACCTGTTAGCTGCGACGGCTTCAACGTTTCTTTTTCGAATGATGATTTTTCTCCGCTTAACAAAACTTTTTACTGGATCTTCGGTGATCCTGCCAGCGGTACCGCAGACACATCTACTATGCAATCTCCAACGCATATCTATTCAGATACCGGTGTTTTCGTCTATAAATTAATTGTGAACAAAGGCCAGCAATGTTCAGATTCTGCAACACAAACCGTCAAAGTTTATCCCGGATTTTTCCCTGACTTCTCTGTGGACGGTAAATGCAAAAATTCTGAAATCCGGTTTACGGATAAATCCACTTCCACTTATGGAAGCGTGAATTCCTGGAGCTGGGATTTCGCAGATCCTGGTAAGTCGGGTGATACGTCGAAATTGAAAAACCCGCAATATATTTATGCGACCTCCGGGGATTACCCCGTGCGCCTAACAATCACAAGCACAAAAGGTTGTGTTAAGACAATAACGGACACAATTCAAATTAAAGATAAACCAGATTTTTTCGTCAATAATGATACCTTAATCTGTTCTGTGGATACCTTACAGCTGACGTCTGTAGGAGTGGGCGCTGTCTTCTGGACGCCTGCCTATAACATTAATAATCAAAACAGTTTTACGCCACTTGTTAGTCCAAAGGTTTCGACAACTTATTATGCAACGCTGTCCGAGAGCCGGGGATGTAACGCATTGGATTCGGTGAGGGTAAATGTGGTTGATTTTGTTTCTTTAAATGTACGCAATGACACTACAATATGCCTGACTGACCCGATAAAATTAAATACACGAAGCAACGCTTTGCATTATACATGGACGCCAGCGCTTACGCTGGATAATGATAGTGCGCAAAGTCCAATTGCTATCCCAACTGAAAACACTACCTATCATGTTGTAGCCAGCATTGGAAAATGTAGAGCAACTGACGATATAAGCGTAGGGGTAGTTCCGTATCCAAAGGCTGATGCGGGAGCCGATACAACGATTTGTGTTACGCGAAGCTATCAACTTCATGCAACCGGCGGAAGCAGTTATTTATGGTCGCCAAAATTATTTTTAGATAACGCGTCTATCCCCAATCCCGTTTCCACTCCACCTCAATCGATACGATATGTGGTGCAGGTGAATGATGTGTTAGGTTGCCCGAAACCTGTTTTTGATACGATAATTATTAATGTTGAAAAACTGTTAGCAGATGCGGGTCCGAGAGATACTTCCATTGTGATAGACCAGCCATTACAATTAAATGCTACAGGTGCGGAATTTTTTACGTGGACGCCATCTACAGGATTAAATCATTCTGATATTTCAAACCCGATCGCTTTATTATCCGACAATCAGCAATATATCTTAACTATTAATAGTGCTGCGGGCTGTACCGCATCGGACACAATTGATATAAAGGTTTTCAAGGTTAAGCCTGGCATATATGTTCCTAATTCCTTTACGCCGAACGGTGACGGACTAAATGATATTTTCAGGCCGGTGTTAATCGGGATGAAATCTTTGACTTATTTCCGGGTCTATAACCGCACCGGCGAGCTGATGTATTCAACCACCATACAAAATAATGGATGGGATGGAACCTTCAAGGGCAAGGCGCAGGATCCTGCTGTATTCGTCTGGACCGCTGCAGGGATTGACTACATGGGTAAGAAAGCTGTTGTAAAAGGAAGCGTTACTTTGTTAAGGTAAAGTCTGCTTTTGTTCATGCTGTTACGCGAAGTATATTATTTCTACTCAATTTTTAAAAGTGACTAACTGATTATTCTTCTAATAAATAAACACATGATTAAAAAATTTACGGTCTTATTACTTCTTTGCTCGTCCATGCATTTATTTGCGCAGAAAAAAGAGAATGCGGAAGCGCCACGTTCTAAGGGGGACACTTCTAAACCTGACGACCGGACCATTAAAGCCGAGTCTGCGGTAGTGACTAACGGCGAGGTTTCCATCAACGGCGTTCGCGTGGCGTATACGGCTACGGCAGGCACTTTGCCGGTTTGGGATAATGAGAACAAAGTTGCAGCCAGTCTTTTTTATACCTATTATCAGAAGACCGGTGTTGCGGATAAATCAAAGCGTCCGATCATTTTTTCTTTTAACGGAGGCCCGGGTTCTGCGTCTGTCTGGATGCATATTGCCTATACCGGTCCAAAGCTTTTGAACATAGATGATGAAGGATATCCCGTGCAGCCTTATGGCATCAAGGATAATCCCTATTCGATACTGGATGTTGCGGATATTGTTTATATCGATCCCGTCAATACAGGTTTTTCAAGAATCCTTGATCGCAACACAAAAATGAAATTCTTCGGTGTGAATGAAGACATTAAATACCTGGCTGAATGGCTCAATACATTTGTTTCACGTAATGACCGCTGGCTCTCGCCGAAATATATTATTGGAGAAAGCTATGGAACTACACGTGTTTCAGGGCTTGCGCTGGAATTGGAAAATGAGCAATGGATGTATCTGAATGGCGTAATTCTGGTATCACCAACAGATCTTGGCATTAAGAGAAATGGCCCGGTGGATGAAGCGCTTCATTTACCTTATTTTGCCGCTACCGCCTGGTATCATAAAGCATTGGCTGCGGATTTGCAGAAAAAGGATTTGACAGAATTTCTTCCGGAAGTGGAAGATTTTACCATCAACGAATTGCTTCCTGCTATCTCCAAAGGTGGCTCGCTAAGTGATGCGAGCAGGCAGGAAATTGCGAAAAAAATGGCAAGGTATTCCGGACTTTCCGAGAAGTTTATTTTGCAAAATAATTTGGATGTTACTACTAATTCATTTTGGAAAGAATTGATGCGCGACAAAGGATATACCATAGGTAGGCTTGATTCGCGCTATCTAGGTGTGGACAGGCAGGATGCCGGAACAGGAGTAGATTATAACGCAGAATTGTCGTCATGGCTTCATTCTTTCACTCCCGCGATTAATTACTATCTCCGCGATCAGCTTAAATATAAGACGGATGCCAAATACAACATGTTTGGAGTTGTGTATCCGTGGAACTCTGATAATAATAATACCGGAAATAATCTAAGGCTTGCAATGGCACAAAATCCTTATTTGCATTTGCTCGTCCAGTCGGGTTATTATGATGGGGCCTGCGACTATTTTAATGCAAAATATAGCATGTGGCAAATGGATCCCGGTGGAAAAATGAAAGACCGTATGAGTTGGGAAGGTTACCGCAGCGGACATATGATGTACCTGAGGCAGCAAGACTTAAAAACTAGTACTGAGCACATAAGAGAATTTATCCGCAATTCAATGCCGAAACCCGGACAAGCTGCTAAATATTAAATAAAATAAATTTTGTAAAAAAA
>JBDUAY010000483.1:0-4280 GCA_040004415.1 Bacteroidota bacterium
CTGAAATGCTGATTGACGACCTGAATAATACGATAGATGGCTGGATAAAAGCGTTGAAGCATTATAGTTTTATTCAATTATGCACGAAGCCGTCGCCGGAAAGTTGGTCGCCCGGGCAGATGTACCTACATCTTGTCAGTGATACAAATTTTTATATCCGTCAAATAAAAACATGCATTTCCAGTAATGACAATGCAATGGAAGAAGCGTCACCTTTCGCAAAAAAAATGTTTTTGAATAATGATTTTCCGGACGCAATAATTGAAGGCGACCCATCAAACGCACAGATACCACAACCAGTGAGTAAAGAACACTTGATGGGTCTTATGCTGAATTTGAAAAACGAAATCAATGCGGTTGCAATATTGATTTCAACAACTGCCTGCAAGGGCAAAACAAAACATCCCGGGTTTAATTACTTTAGCGCAGAAGAATGGCTTCAGTTTGCTGACATGCACTTCCGGCATCACCTCAGACAAAAGAAAAGAATAGATGATTTTTTTAAAATTGATAAATATGCGTGAAACTGTTTCCTAACCCCAATTAAAATCAATCGTTTTGCCGTTCAGCTTCCATTTTTCAGGGAAAGCTGTTTCCATCCAGTCCAACGGTTCGCCAACAGCCATCTTTTTTGAAGCGGTAGCAAAACATTCTTTTATAAATTGTTTTTGTGTTGTTCCTGTTGCTTCTGGTTGTGCTGATATAAAAAGTGGCGTTCCGCTTTTCGCCACCAGTTCCATCCATTGTTTATTTTTGTTCCAGTCGATCTTTGTGGTGAGTCCGACGCAATCTGCATCGGTCGCATAAAAAATTCCCTGCTGAACCCCTCTAAACGCAAGTGTATTGACGCCCATTTTCAGTGTTCTTGCCCAATCATTGCCTGATGTATCGTCGCCAATTCTGTTTAATTCAAAAAGACCAGCTGACAAATGACTGATGGTATTACAACCAATGATGTATGTTTTTCCCGCTGCTTCGCGAATGGTCTTATACAAATTCAGGATAATTTCTGCATTTGTTTTTGAGGTATCATGCATGTGCCAGCCCGGGCTCGTCATGGCACCATCTTTCAACATTTGAAAACCCCATTTGCCCATGATGTCATCCGTAGTAAAATCGAACTTCACCATTTCATAACCCCAATCGTTATAATTGTTAAAATATTTTTTTACGCGGGCCAAATTCTCTTCAAGAGAAGGATCCAATACCGGACGGTTTTCTTCTCTGCCTGGTATCAGCGGCAATATTAGTGAAGCCGGATCTTTATAACTCCCGCATAGTGGACGCGTCCAGATACCGGGACGCATGCCTGCCTTTTTTATTTTAGCGGCCACGCGGCGCATATCCCCAAATTTTGCATTTGGCGTATCCATATTGTCTCCCCAGCAACAATCATTTGGTGAGGAGGGTGGACCTATAAACCAACCAGCATCTATAACCGAAAATGGACGATTCTCCAGGCCGTCTGCCATGGGTGCCATCATTTCTGTGAGATCGATAATTAACTTTTCTGAATTATTTCCATACGTAAAGTACCAATCGTTGATGCCGTATACAGGTTGTTCGGGCATGCGCACTTTCGCACACATCTTACTCATAAACCTGCGGGTAGTTTGAAATGCTGATTCACCGGCATTGCTTTTTATAGTAACAATTTCTGCCGCCTTCAATTTTCTGCCGGCCAGATGAACACCCGCTCCACCATTTCTTGTATCCATCGATAATTGCAACTGGTTGCTATCAATTTTCCATGAACAAAATGATGCAGCGCCTGTTTGTACACCAAACCCATTTGTGGCCCTGGTATTATATTCCATGAAATACCACGGTAATATTTCTGCAGGCTGTGCCGCATGCCAGGATATGTCGCCGTAGGTACGTTCCCAGTGATCATTCAGAATGAGAGATGATTGTTGGTTTGTTCTTCTCCAGTGCAGGGTAACTTCACTAAGACCTGAGACCGATGATTGTATTTCTATCGTGATGCCCGTGACTTTTTTTATCAGTTCAACCTGCAAATCTTTATACGTCCATATTTGTTTTCCCTGCCCGGTTAAACGGACCAATTGATTATCAGCAATAGCAGTTACTTCATCGGGGAAATTGATCAGCATGGCATCCGTTGCTCCGGCAAAGAGATAATCGCTTGTTAACAGGGCGGCCAAAGAAATACCGGTTGTCTGAATGAAATTTCTGCGCTTCATGCTATTGTTATAATTATGTTTGAAATAAAAAAATTCTTCCTGTTAATTTTTTTTTGTGCTTGTATTTCATCGAAATGGTAATTGCTACTAAATTAAAAGTCTTTGTTTTTCGGAACGTTAACCATGGAGGTTTTTGTATGGAGATCAAATTGCTTGCTGCGGCCCGCAGTTGTTTATTCATTTGCAAGTTTCAAAAAATCTCCGTCAATAATAAGCAACGTTACGCCAGTTTCAGATATGGAACGATGCGAACTGCAATCGTCAGACACAATATAACTCATACCTTTTGTCAGCGTATGAATCTCACCGTTTTCCAATTCGCTTACAAATGCTCCTTCCAGGCAATAAATGATATGTCCTTTCTGGCACCAGTGATCAGCTTTGTAATTAGCTGAGTAGTGAACGATGCGAACTCTTATTCCATCGAACTGCATCGTCTGCCAGTAAGATGTTCCGGTTTCGCCTTTGTGTTCTGTTTTTTCAATTGAGCTCCAGTCAATTGTTTGAAAAGGAATATTCATGCCACGATTTTTATTTGAATTTTGCCTGTATTGATTATTTGGTCCTTTTATATTTTTTCAGGATATCAATCACCCGCTGATGGGGCAAGGCATATACTTTGTTACCGTTAATTCCTTCCATGGTTTCAGCGGCTACCATAGCATTTACAATTGCTTCTTCTGTTGCTTGTATAGTTGCTTCAAACAAAACGCCCATTTTGTCATTGGGATATAACTGTATATTTTCTTCTTTATTTCTGTCGAACGCATTTTTATTTGCGGTAGAGAAAGCTAAAAAGATATCGCCAGATCCATTGCCCCCGATGCCGCCCATTTTTGCAATGCCCAATGAAACGCGTTGTGCTATTCTTTTTAACTGATGGGGCAGGAGCGGTGCATCGGTTGCAACAATAACAATGATAGAACCTGTTTCTGCATTCGGGTCATCCTGTTTATTTGTTTTTACTACGCTGTTAAAGATCGTTGGTAAAGTATCCATCAATTCTTTTCCTACCGGCACACCTGCAATGGTTAGTTGTGAGCGGCTACCAAAATTACTTTGTACGATTACTCCTACATGATATCCGCCGTATTTTTTATCAATTACTCTTGACGACGTGCCACTGCCTCCTTTAAAACCGAGGCACATCATGCCTGTTCCGCCACCCACATTTCCTTCGGCCGGCGTGCCGGATTTCGCGCTGTCCAGCGCCTGCCAAACATGTTCTTTCTTTACATGAAAACCGTTCATGTCATTCAATACGCCATCATATGTTTCCGCCACCAATGGATAGGCATACCATACACTGTCATTTTCCGCATTATAGTAATGATTTTTATCCATCCACTCCAGCGCCGCATCGCGCACCACACCAACGCTTCCGGTATTGGTTATTAAAATAGGAGTTTCTAAAAAGCCGCTTTCTGTTACCCAATGTGTACCGGTCATATCGCCATTACCATTCAGCATATGCCAGTTCGCAAATACCGGGGTGAATTTTTTTCCTCCAGGAAGAATGGCGGTAACGCCTGTACGGATTGGCCCTTTGCCTTTTATTAATGTTCCATTACCACTGATTATAGTTGTGTGACCAACTGTGACACCGGCGACATCTGTAATAGCATTAAACTTTCCAGGTGTTCCATCAAAAGGAATTCCGAGATCTCTGGCACGTGGTTTTTGCGCTGTAACAAATAGGGCGCTAATAGAAAAAATAGCTAAAAGAATTGTCCGCATTTATTGTATAATTAGTTGTTATTAAATAAACGGAATATCTTTTTTATCAAAAAATATTTTTTTCCCTTTTAGCTGACCGGTACTTACCATTTCATCTGCACCTGCGGACGCACCGCCTATTCGCAACACAGCGTCGCAATGATCTATCAATCTCACTGCAATCGGATGAAAAATTTCATTAAATATTTTATCGCCTGTTTTTTTTGAGCCAGCAGCTTCAATGACTGGCAGCGCAAACCATTCACCCAGCACCGGCATATGACCCATTCTGTAAATTTCCAGCGCTGTATCGGTCATGGCTTTTACGTTTCCTTCAATTAAAACAGGGTCATCATTTGT
>JBDUAY010000484.1:0-4276 GCA_040004415.1 Bacteroidota bacterium
AAAACGCTCCGGATGTTGCTGCAGCTCCAGCAGCAATGTCTCTTTTGTAAAAGAAATATTTTTTCCCACCACCAGCCACTTGTCTCCATCCTGTTCTATTCGCTCACGGATATTATCCTTCAAATAAAATAAATTGATCGCACGTGGATTGGCCTGCACTTTATAATGGGCCGATAATTGTTCAATCGTTTGGGTGGCAATACCAGAAGATGTCTGGTTGAAGAGATCATCTTCAAAAACAGGCCGTAACAACTTCTTAAACCCGGGCTTGTCAGAAATTAAAACAATCAAACCATAGCGTGCAAACAACGCATCAATTAATTTGAAGGTCGCTGTCTGAATATCCGGGCTATTGAGATAACAGTCTTTCAGCAACTGCACCAGTTCTTTACCATATTGCTGAACAGACAACTCTCCTTCTATCCGTGCAATTATTTTTTCCAGCCCGGTTGTATTCATTCGCCCTACCGCACCCGTTTGTGCAGTATCCCAAACAATTTTTTCATTGTTCAGCCAAATACTTCCCAGCTCATCTAAATCCGCGTCTTCACTTCCCATATAAAAAACCGGGACGAAATTATACTGTGGTAATTGTTCTTTGCACCATGCCGATAATTTTATTACGTGCAGTATCTTATAAATAAAATAAAGTGTGCCGGTAAAAATAACGGGCTGGTGCGCCGTTGTTATAGTGAATGTATTTTCATCAGCCAGCAAACGGATATTTTGCTTTACGGCATCAGTTGTTTGTAGAACAGCGTATTGCTTTTCCAGTTCTGCAACCAGTGTGGTACGGTGATTGCCAAATTTTTTTCTTGCTTCAATAGCCGCTTTGATGCCATTTAAGTCTGTGGTGTGTTTATAAAAAGGAGCGATTTCCTTTTTCTTCTGCAGGTAGTCTGTGATAATGGTAGAAAAATAACCTGTATCGGTATATTGTAAACGGGTTGATGTACAATTCATGGTAATATAAAAATAGTATCCACTTTACAAAAAATCGGGTTGATTGTTTACGCCAACTACACTATTTTAATCTATACGCAGTAATTGAGTTTTTGTAAAAGGTGGGCACATACACTGTTCTTGTTTTTGGGTCGAAGCCAATATCTGCCGTATTGCTTTTCTGTTCGCGCGTATCCAGCATTTGCTGTGCCTTGCCGTCTTTTACATAATAGATGATGCCGTTCCATACAGATACAAGGAACTCATTGGGTGCAACCTGCTCCAGGCCGTCTACCGCGGGTTCCATGCCATCAGCAAGCTTCATTGCCTTTTTGGACGCATCAATTTGCCATAAGGCACCGCCGGCAACAGCATACAAATTATCGCCGGTGCTTAGTACACCATTCAGGCCTTTCAAATCTTCCGCTACCAGCACAAACGCATCCTGTTCCAGCTTATATATTTTACCGGCCTTCGAATCTGTTACATATACCCTCCCTTTTTTATCAACTGAAATATCATTAAGGCCTTGTGCACCTTCAACGGGTATGCGTTTTGCAATGACTCCTTTTGCAATATCAATCACTACTACATTGTCAACATCGGCCGCGTACAAATTATTTTTGTACCTGCCCAATCCTTTCGGGGCATTCAGCCCGGTTACCCAATCAACCCGTATTATTTTTCCATCCAGTCCAACTTTTCCTATCGAGCCTTTGCCATCTTTTTCCCACGGTTGTCCATCAATGTTAGACACGTACAATAGTTTGTCGCCCGCATCAAACAAAACGGATTCCGGTGTTTTTAGCAAAGTATCTGTTTGCCATAATTTTGTTAGTGAATGTGCTTGTGCAAGTGAACGCTGAAAAGGTATGCAGCAAAAAAGAACAATAACTACTGGTATAATTTTCTTGTCCATAAAAAGAAGTTTTTAAATTTTATTTTGATGCGCTAATGTTATTTGATGAACAATGGCTATATAAATCCTGCTTCACTTTGCGGCCGGTAACAGACCTGCCACGGAGACAAAAACACGTTTCAATCTATTCAATAATCCGTTCAATCTGCGTTCCATTACATTTTTGCAGAAGATCCGCAGTCATCAATCAAACCGTTCCACCGCAAATGGTTTTATATCCATGCTCAGCGGCTGCTCATTAATTATTTCACTTATTATTTTACCGGTACCAGCACCCAAACTTAAACCCAACATTGAATGTCCTGTTGCCACCACCACATTTTTCCATTTTTTCACCCGTCCAATATAAGGCAATCCATCGGCCGAACAAGGGCGATAGCCATACCAGATTTTATCTTCTGCCGGCAAAGGCATATCAAATTCCGGAAAAAATCGTTTTACTGCATTGAGTATTCCCTGCACACGGTTCATGCGCGGCGGCGTTTTGGTGGAAGTAATTTCCATCGTACCACCAAAACGGATTTTGTTGCCATCCATTGGCGTCATAGCGGTTCTGCCTTCCACCAAAATAGCCGGATGATTTATTTTATAGGGAGAATTTTCAAGCGTTATGCTGTAACCTCTGCCTGGCATCAACGGTATTTTTGTTTCAAGTAATGCAGCTACTTCCCTGCTCCAGGAACCCGTGGCAATGACTATCCTATCCGTCTCGTAGGAAGTAGTAGTTGTGATTACTTTTTTTATTGACCCCTGCTGCTTTTCAAAATCAATCACTTCTTCACCCGCAATCAATTTTACACCGCGTTGCAATAATAAATCCATTAATCCTTTCATCAACTTATTGGGATACAAATGCGCATCGCATTTAAAATAAATAGCGCCGAGGCCATTTATTTTCGCCTGCGGTTCCAGCTTCATCAGCTCATCATAATTTAATAAGTCTACCTCCAGCCCGAGTGCTTTTCCTTTCTCAACGGTGTGCCGGGCATGTTCAGCAACCGCATCTGTTTGAAAAATTTCCAGCAGGCCTTTGTGCTCATAAGAAAAATTAAACGATGGTATTTTTGTCCACTGCTCATATTCGTGCTGACTGATTATTGCAATATCCCGCAATGGAACTGCAGCGGCCTCCACTTTTTCCGGCGTAGCGCTGCGCATGAATTTAAGTCCCCAGTCAATGAGTGCAAAATTCAAACGCGGTTGCACATAAAAAGGGCTTTTAGAATCGAACATCCATTTCAGCCCCTGTTTTACAATACCGGGCGTGGCCATCGGTATAAAATGGCTCGGACAAACATACCCCATATTGCCATAAGAGCAGTTGTTTAGAAAATCTGATTTATCCAGTACCGTTACGTCCCATCCCGACTCATTCAGGTAATAAGCTGAGCTAAGCCCCATAATCCCGCCACCAATAACAACTGCTTTCATGCAAAATTTTTTATCATCAAAGTGCAAATATAAAAGAATAGCTGTGAGCTATACGTTTTTAGCAAAAGGTGGGTGCCCTTTTCGCGACCAGCATTATTTTGAATCATGTATGGGCGGTCACCTTTATAGAGACTTGCTAGCTGAAGGCTACCCCCTTTGATCGATATCACTTTCTTCAACTGCCTGCGTTTGTTTTATTAATTTTGATACAAGATTGTCAGTCATGGAAGCCTACGGTAAAATATTACTTATTGCGATGCCCATTTTCCTGGCATTGGTGCTGTTTGAGAAATGGTGGGGATGGCGCAAAGGGAATGATACGGTCCGCAATATGGACATGATCAGTAGCCTTGGCTCGGGGGTTACTAACGTTACCAAAGATGTGCTGGGCCTGAGTCTTGTGGTTATTTCTTATCAGTGGATGGTAACGCACATGGCCCTGATGCATATCAAATCTACTTTCTGGGTTTATCTGACTGCCTTTATAGCGCTCGATTTTGCAGGCTATTGGACCCACCGCGTGCAGCACGTGGTGAATTTTTTCTGGAACGGTCACATCATTCATCATAGCAGTGAAGAATTTAACCTTGCCTGTGCGTTGCGGCAAAGCATTTCATCCGTAACAAAATTATTTATCATTTTCCTGCTGCCGGCTGCGTTATTGGGTGTGCCGTCGAATGTAATCGCAGTTGTGGCGCCGCTGCATCTGTTTGCGCAGTTTTGGTACCACACACAGCATATCAATAAAATGGGTTGGCTGGAAAAAATCATTGTAACACCTTCTCATCACCGCATACACCACGCCATCAACAAAGAATATATCGATAAAAATTATGGCCAGATTTTTATTTTCTGGGATAAACTTTTTGACTCTTACCAGGAAGAATTACCCGGGATAAAACCCGTTTATGGCATCACGAGACCAGTACAAACCTGGAACCCGGTTAAAATAAATTTCGTTCATGTATGGCTGTTAGCTAAAGA
>JBDUAY010000485.1:0-4268 GCA_040004415.1 Bacteroidota bacterium
TTTCCAGGTTACTGTATTTGTTTGATCATTATTGCTGTTTGCTGCAATATTTATAAAAATTACAGGTACTATTATGGCCGGTTTAAATACCAATATAAAACGGTCAGGATCGGCAGAAGCAATATCCGCAGTAATTATAAAATCAAAAACACTGCTATCCATAAGATTAATAACCGTGCTGTTATTATTGAACCTGTCTACTAAAAAAGCTGTGAGTGTGGTTGAGATATTTACCGGAAAAAACCTCAGGGTGTAACTTTGCTGTCGCAGGTTTTGAAAATGATAAAAAATAGTATCATAATCGCTGATGGGTTCCCGTGCCTCAACAGCCAGTATTTTCTCATTGCAAATGATGCCAAAGTTTTCTCCTGCATTTATTATTTTTTCGGCATCATATTGATTAAGACCGTTTCCAAATCCCCCCTGGAATGCAACTATATTACCATCTGCAATCATACCAGAATTACTAAATAAAGATGTAAACAGGAATTGCCTGTTTGGAAAAGAATTTTCATTGATTACGGCACCTTTGTTTACCAACCGGTTACCTGCCACTTTACACTGCTCATTAAAGTTTACATTTCCTCCCGAGCCATTGCCATGCACAAATACTGCCTGGCCTGATTCAATGAAAGGCGAAGAAATCCCTGCCTGGTAATAAGTTAGCGGCCCGCCGGCAGAAGGAATATAGCCGGTAATACCACTGAGCGTTTGATAGCCGCCTAAATTATAAGTGCCATTCAGTTTTGGGTCCCACACATAAAACACATCATCAATACCTGAGCTTGCCAGGTAAACTTTATTGAATTCTATCCTGGATGCATAGGGATTACCAACAGATTGAAACAGGTTAGCCATTACCGGTACTGAAGCTGGCGGATTAAAAGAGGTAAACAAAGTACCCCTGCTTCTCATATTCGTATTGTTGGGAAGACCATTATAAGTGTTAACGTTTCTGTCGCCACGAACGAAAAGCATATATCCAAGTTTATTCTGAAGCTGATCACCAGTATTGATCACACCGATCCAGGAATTTGTTGCCGGATCATACGACTTCAGCGATGGAGAAAGTGTTGTAGCGTCGAAGCCTGTGCCCGTTCCCGTTACCCAGGTACCAAATCCGGTTGGCGTTGCCCCTCCTTCCTGCCATGATTGAAAATAGGTTTGTCCTGTAGTTGGAGTAGCAAGGAATTGCCAGGATTTTGCATGCTGGCCAGGATTACTACCGGTATTGACAAAACGCTCTACAGTAACATTGCCAACAATATTACCAGTGGTCAACACCGCCACATTTGCGGTGGAAGTATCAGAAGATTTTAAGGTGAAGGTTTTGTCGTCCTGGGAACCATCTGCATCAAAAACTGTGGTACCAGTCACGGCAAGCGTTGCCAATACAGAAGCGTCGCCATCATTTATTTTTGTGCCCGTTCCCCTGAATGTAAGATTAAAGAAAGTGATGGGTTGTGAGCCACTAATAGCAGTTGTACTGCCTCCATCAAAAACCATAGTGCTACTATCCGGAGTAAAGCTCCCGTCATTTTTTATTCCTCCATTTTCAACTACCAATGATATTTGCCCGCTGGCAACAACTTTTAAACCAGGATTTATATTAACCACCTGCGCAAACAAAGTATTTGCAAATAGCAGGATAATCAAAAATAAATATCTCATTTTAGAAAGTTTACATGATTTTTAATCCTTTATCCCAAGCCTATCTTTTATCAAATTAATATCCTGTCCAAGCAGTTCATTCTACTTCTTTCGCACTGCATTTTCTTTTGCCTGCTTTTATATTATTAATTGTTGTTCATGTATTGCTTAAACAACAACAGGTATTATAATCCTTGATTCATTTCCGGCAGATAAGAATTTGTGAAGCCATTTTATTTGTCTGCTGCCATATTCTTTATCATTTGTCGCAATTCATCTACTTCTTTTTTTAACTCATCTATCATTTGTTGTTGTTCCTGCATACCTTTTATAAGTAATGGTGTAAACCCTGAATAATTTACACTCAATAGCCCTTGTTCATTTTTTTTAACCAGTTGAGGAAAAACTTTTTCTACTTCCTGTGCCAATAATCCTGTTTGTTGTTCCTTATCTTTTGTTTCATCGATCCAGTAATAGTTATATGCGTTCAATTTTTTTAAGCCGCTGAGAGCACTGGTAACGGGCGTTATATCTTTCTTCAGGCGGGCATCACTTAACTGCGTCAATATACCAGCCAGTGTTGCGTTGCCATTACCGAAAATGGTAAGCAGTGTACTGTTCGCAGCATAAAAAACATGTGCATTGCCGGAGTTTGCATTGGGTACCTGGTAACGCAGCACTCCCGAATTAATACCAAAGCCAAAGAATTCAGTTGAATTGTTATTTTGTTCCCACAATACGATTCTCCTGTTATTTAGCTGGTTGTCGACCTGCAACACAGCATGAGGCGCCGTGTTTAAACCAAGATAGCCACTATTCGTTAACGTCATTCGATTGGTTTCAGTTCCAACGGCAGCATTTGACGTTCCGTACGGCATGGAATTCCAGTAAATATTTCCCGTGGTGGGTTCCATTGTATTCACCCATGCATAACCAGTTCCCATGTACTTTGCCGAATTTGCCGATGCGAGATCCCTATATTGGTTATAACCGATAGTTGGCCAGTTTTGCTGAATGGAAATACCATTTTGCCCATAACCAAAAATGCTTAAGGGAGTACCATTTGAAGCATCTGCGTACAATGTCAGTTTAGCATGTGTAGGGTCGGTAACTCCTATTCCTACATTTACATTACTATTGCCCAATACCATTGCATTGCTTACATCAACCCTTGCATTTGCCCCGATGGCGGTCGCATTATCTAACCCGTCACTTAACACGTTGCTATTGTAACCCAGCATAGTTGAATTAGAAGTGTGCTTGAAATAACCGGCTAATGAACCTATACATACACTATTAGTAGATGAAATTGTAGTAACAAGATTGCCGCCTGCAAGATGGCCGATAAAAATATTTTCATTACCCTTGCTACCTGCTGTACTACCAATCGCCACACTAAAATTGGATGTATCGCCGAGAGCAGCCTGGTAACCTACCAGGATATTTTCACTGCCATTTTTTAAACCAATCCCGGTACTATTGCCGAAAATAGAATTATAATTGCCTTTTACCAAGCTAAAGCCTGCATAAGCTCCCAGAACCGAATTCCCGGTTGACGTATCGCTGGAAATAAAAGCCGACGACCCAACAACGGTATTAAGATTTGAAGCTTTTAGACTGGAGCCTGCAAAAGTGCCAAAAATGGAATTGTATGATCCCCCGGTATTATTAGCTCCTGTAGACAAACCGAAATAGGAGTTATAAGACCCCGAATCGTTGGCTGTTCCTGATGCTGAACCGTAAAAGGAATTTGCAGTACCTTTTGTGTTTGCTGACCCGGAATACATTCCCATAAAAGTATTTGCGTTTCCTGTGGTATTATGATTACCTGAGTAATAACCTACAGCTGTTATGGTTCCTGTTGTATTATATCTTCCTGCGTTATCGCCCAGAAGTGTAACAGTTCCGGTTGTATTATATTCACCCGCTGACGAGCCAAGCATCGTATTGCCACTGCGGGTATTCCTGGTACCCGCTAAATTGCCAATTACGGTGCTCCAGTTTGCGACGCTGCTATCGCCTGCCAATGCGCCTATTACTACCGCCCTGAACGAATAGGCAGTATTTAATTTAGCTGCATCATTTCCAATGATTACATTGTAATCCCCATTTGAAACGGAATATGCGGCATTATCTCCTATGATCGTATTCCCCTGTCCAGACAATAAATTTCTTCCTGATTTTGAACCTATAAAAACATTGCGGGACGAAAGACAGTTATATGCTGCGCTATCCCCGATTGCGATATTTAATGAGTCAGAAGTAAGATTGCGCAAACTATTACCACCAAGGGCAATGTTCCTGCTACCGGATGCATTAAGCCTCAATGCCTGGAAACCAATAGCAGCGTTGTTATTGCCAGAAGTGGTGCCGCCGCCAGCGGTACCGCCGATAAAAGTATTATAAAAACCAGTTCTATTATTAGACCCGGCAGCATTTCCAAAAAAACTATTGTAATCACCATTATTCAACTGGCCGGCATAACTTCCAAAAAAAGAATTAGCGTAACCAGTGGTGTCTTCCCGTCCGCTATTGTCCCCAAAAAAGCTATTACCCGATCCCGTTGTGTTTTTCTTTCCAGATGCCGAACCTACAAACACATTGCCGGATACTATATT
>JBDUAY010000486.1:0-4265 GCA_040004415.1 Bacteroidota bacterium
CGCTTGCGGGGGTGCGTAGTGCGGCACAAATAAACTTGTAATTAATAACGAGTATCCGGAAATCAAACCCGGTAATATATTTTTCTATAATTACACTTCGTCCATAGAGTTTGGCTGCTTCCAGCGCAGTAAGTGCCTGTTCCCAGGTGGTAATATTGGTAGTGTTGCCTTTGCCGTGGTTGCCATCAATTGGTTTTATTACTAACGGATATCCATACCTGTCAACCGCCTCTTTTAATCCTTCCTCTGTTCTTATTACCGTGCCACCCGGAACCGGTATTTCTGCTGCCGACAATAAATTTTTTGTTTCTTCTTTATCGCAGGCAATATCAACCGCAATGTTACCGGTTGTGCTGGCAATCGTAGCACGAATTCTTTTTTGGTGGATGCCATAGCCAAGCTGTACCAGGCTGCTTTTATTTAAGCGGATAAAGGGGATCCCTCTTTTCACCGCTTCCGCAACAATAGAACCGGTAGACGGTCCCAGTCTCGTGTCTTCGCGGATCTCCCGGAGTTGCTGAATGTCTTCCTCCATATTATATTCAACACCGTCTACCAAAGCCTGCACAATACGTACGCTGGCCCTGGCGGCGTATACACCCGCATCTTCTTCCATATAACTGAATACTACATAATACACCCCTTCTTCGCCGGCGGTACGGGTTCGGCCGAAACCTGTATCCATACCGCTGAGTGTTTGTAATTCAAGCGCCACATGTTCAATTACATGACCGAGCCAGGTACCTTCATCAACCCGTTTGAAAAAACCGCCGGGTTCACCTTCGCTGCAACGGTGATCATAGAGAGAGGGAAATGATTTTTCGAGTCTTTGCCGGAAGCCTTCAATTTTATTGGTGGGCCGCTGTTCCATGTCTTCCAGGTCCAGCTTCATTTGTATCAGCTTATCACGTCGTACGCTCCAGTAGTTCGGTCCTTTTAAAACTTTTATCTCAAGAATCTTCATGTTACACAGTTAATTGATGTTGAATAGTCAATTTAGTTTTTTTTAGTTAGCCAGCCAAGAAAGCTATTAGCAATTAGCGATAAGATGTTAGCCATTAGCTCTTTTGCTGCGATAAAGGGCTAGCGGCTAAAAGCGAACAGCTAAACGCTTTTTTTCCTTACCTTGCCGCCTCTAAAATTTCGTTACTATGGCAAATACGTCAGACATTAGTCGGGGAATGATTATTAAATTAGATGGCAGTTTGTACAGTGTCATTGAATTTGGTGAAAATAAAACTGCCCGGGCAGCAGCAAAAGTTTGGGCCAAGCTAAAAGGCGTGGATAATGCCCGCAGCATTGAGAAAACATGGAACAGCGGCGACAATATTTATCCTGTTCGTGTAGAAAGAAAGGATTATCAATATTTATATAAAGATGATACCGGCTATAGTTTTATGGACAATGAAACATTTGAGCAGGTAACTGTCCAGGAAAGCATGGTAGATGCGCCGCAGTTTTTAAAAGAAGGGCAGGCCGTAAGCGTATTACTAAATACCGAAACTGAATTGCCGATGAGTGTGGAACTACCCGATAAAATTGTAGTATTGGTAACATATAGTGAACCTGGTATGCGCGGCGATACTGCTACCCGAACATTAAAACCTGCCACTGTTGAACCGGGCGCAACTGTAATGGTGCCGCTATTTGTTAACGAAGGAGAAAAAATCCGCATTAACACCAAGACGGGCGAATACGTAGAACGGGTGAAAGAATAGCATTTTATTTTGAATTTTGAATTTTAAATGTTGAATTGGTTTAAGGCATTGTAGTATTACCGTAATTTAAAATTAAAAATATATAATTCAAAATAGCCCTATCTTAGTCTCCCATTATTAAACTGAAAAAAATTCAGCCATATGGATTTTAAACAAATACAGGAACTTATTCGTCTCATAAATAAATCCAATATCGGCGAAATTACGGTAGAGGAAAAAGGCTTTAAGATTACCATTAAGCAAAAACTGGAAGCTGTACAACAGATAATATCGGCCGCTCCTGTTTATGCGCAACAACCTGTTGCTATGCAAGCGCCACCTGCAAACAATGCAGCCCAGGAAAAAACAAAACCAGCTGCAGAAACCATTGCTCCTTCTAACCTTATCACGATAAAAAGCCCGATGATTGGTACATTCTACCGCCGGGCATCTCCCGACAAGCCTTTATTTGTTGAACCAGGCGATGAAATTACACCCGGCAAAGTAGTTTGCATTATTGAAGCCATGAAACTGTTTAACGAAATTGAAAGTGAAATAAGCGGTAAGGTGGTAAAAGTATTGGTAGAGGATGCATCACCTGTTGAATACGATCAGCCACTGTACCTCGTAGAACCTCTTTAATAATGTGGAAATATGAAAATGTGGAAATGTGAAATTAGATGCTCCATTACCACATTCATCACATTATCACATTCATTACATTTGATTTTATGTTTAAAAAAATATTAATTGCCAATAGGGGAGAGATTGCATTACGTGTTATACGTACTTGCCGTGAAATGGGGATTAAAACAGTCGCTGTTTATTCAACCGCCGATAAAGACAGCCTCCATGTAAAATTTGCGGATGAAGCGGTCTGTATCGGAAAACCGCAAAGCGCTGATTCTTATCTCAACATTCCACACATCATGGCGGCTGCTGAAATCACCAACGCAGATGGCATCCACCCCGGATATGGTTTTCTTGCAGAGAATTCAAAATTTGCACAAATTTGTTTGGAGCATGGCATCAAATTTATCGGGCCTACACCAGACATGATCAATGCGATGGGCGATAAAATTACCGCTAAAGAAACCATGATCAGGGCAGGTGTACCGGTGGTTCCGGGAAGTAAAGATTTATTGGAAAGTGTTGATCATGCTAAAACACTGGCGGCAGAAATAGGCTATCCTGTTATTCTAAAAGCAACAGCGGGTGGTGGCGGAAAAGGAATGCGTGTTGTGCATAAAGAAGAAGACATTGAAAAAGCTTTCAATGCTGCCAGGCAGGAAGCGGGTGCTTCTTTTAAAAATGATGGTATTTATATAGAAAAATTTGTAGAGGAACCCCGGCACATAGAAATACAGATTGCAGGTGATCAATACGGACGGGTAAGCCATTTGAGTGAACGGGATTGTTCTATTCAGCGCCGTCATCAGAAACTGGTTGAAGAATCTCCTTCGCCTTTTATGACACCGGAACTCAGGCAACGGATGGGAGAGGCCGCAATAAAAGCTGCATCTGCTATTAATTATGAAAGTGTTGGCACGATTGAATTCTTGGTGGATAAGCACCGGAATTTTTATTTCATGGAAATGAATACCCGTATACAGGTAGAACACTGTGTTACGGAAGAAGTGGTGAATTTTGATTTGATAAAAGAACAGATAAAAATAGCCGCAGGAGAATCTATCAGCGGAGAAAATTATGAACCCCAGGGGCATGCTATTGAATGCCGCATCAATGCAGAAGATCCGTACAATGATTTCAGGCCAAGCCCGGGTAAAATCACCGTGTTGAATCAGCCCGGCGGACATGGCATTCGTGTAGATTCACACGTATATGCAGGCTACACCATTCCACCGTATTATGATTCCATGATTGCAAAGATTATCGCTACTGCCAGAACAAGAAAAGAAGCCATTGATACCATGCACCGTGCATTAACAGAATATGTAATTGAAGGGGTGAAAACAACGATTCCTTTTCATTTACAGTTAATGAAAGACGAACGTTTCCGGGCGGGCGATTTCAATACTAAATTTTTAGAAACATTTACCTTACTATAACCGCTCAGGTTAGTAGAGACAATGCCTGGCTGAGAATTGCCGGGCTTTGTAGTTTTAGGGGTTTCATGCGAAAAAATTTCACGCAAAGACGCAAAGTTGTTAAGACGAGGTATTGCTCTGCTCTCCAGAAAAAATTGCACGCAAAGACGCAAAGAAGGCTTACGCAAGGACGCAAAGTTTTTAAGGCGTAGTACGCTTCGCTCTCCCAGGAAAAAATTCACGCAAAGACGCAAAGTTGTTAAGACGCGGTATTGCTCTGCTCTTCCAGGAAAAATTTCACGCAAAGACGCAAAGTTTTTAAGGCGTGGTAATGCTTTCCAACACAGAAAAGATTTCACGCAAGGACACACGGTTTGTAAGATGCAGCATTTGATGTTTAGAAGAACACCACAATATTGATGTGAATGCAAGCCCCTACTTCATATATTGCCTGTTATATTCATTCTTTTTTCCGTATCGGTTTTTGAATTTTCAGATACGCTGTTCAAAAATGACATCG
>JBDUAY010000111.1:0-14442 GCA_040004415.1 Bacteroidota bacterium
TGCTGTATTACATAAAGCCGGTGCTGTATTCCAAGCCAAAAGCAAAAAGGCGCCAATACAAAGACAAGCCAGCTGATTTTTTGCAGAAATACGAAGCGATTGCGGGTAAAAATTCCGTTGCGTATTTTTTCTTCCAGGCCATTCTTGTGGGTTGCTGTGGCAACAGACGCTATAAGCGAATCATAGTTTGTTGCAAGAATATACAGGGCACCACCAATAGCCAACAAACAAAACGTAGTTATAATAAAAAGGTAAATGCCGCGCAGACCAAAGTGCATAAAAAATTCTTTAAACGGCGTATAAAATATTATTTCTTTCTCTCTTCAACTTTAGAAAAACAAGTTTACTACTTTTACTGCTATAAATTTAAAAAAAATGAAAATTGGATTTATAGGATTGGGAAGCCTGGGCACGCCTATTGCTATCAACCTGAAAGAAAGCGGGCATGAACTATATGTGTTTAACCGTACTGCTTCAAAGACGTTGCCGCTTGCAGCAAAGGGTGCACTTCTTTGTAAAAGCATTGCGGCACTGGCAAAGCAGTGTTCAGTTGTTTTTACGATTGTGTCTGATGATGCTGCATTAAAAAGTATTTGTGCGGGTAATGAAGGCTTGATAAAAAATTTAACTGCCGGAAGTATCCATGTTTCTATGAGCACTATTCTTCCTGGAACAGCTGTTGAACTGGCTTCCCTGCATGAAATAAACGGACAGCATTACCTGGCGGCACCTGTTTTCGGACGTCCTGAAGCGGCCGCCGCCAAGAAATTGAACTTTGTGATCTCTGGTGATGAAGCCGTCCGCAAAAAGATTGAACCGCTGCTGCACGATGCGGGTGGCGCGGGTGTATTTCATGTCGGTGATACTTTTACTGCTGCCAATACGGTGAAACTTTGTGGTAATTTTTTAATTGCATCGGCGCTGGAGGCTATTGGTGAAAGCGCTGCCCTGGCTAACCAGAGTGGCGTTAATGCAGCAGAAATGTGGGAAATGTTTTCGCAAACGCTGTTTAATACGCCACTTTACCAGAATTACAGTAATATCATTTTACAGAAAAAATTTGAACCGGCTGCGTTTACAGCTAAACTTGGCCTGAAGGATATGAACCTTGTATTGCAGCAAGCTGAATCTGTAAATCAAAATATGCCACTGGCAGCTTTGTTAAAAAATAATATGCAGCAACTGGTAACCAGTGGAAAAGAAAATATTGACTGGAGTGCCGTGTCAATCGGTGGCCAATAAAAATGCTGATAATATAGAACGCATTTGTTGTGATCAAATGGACATTATAAAAAACTTCATCCTAACACGGGTGATAGAATTTTAATTCCATTTCCGTTTCCTTGTTTATAAAAGTAGCAATTCTTTGTATACTGTAATCATTTTTGCAGGCTGAAAATCCAGTGGTAAATTGTAGTTGTGAAAATATTTGGTGGTTTCCCGGATACTATGATGGAAAAGATTTTTACACTAACTTCGGTCTAAATAGTTGTTTAACTAACTAATTTTGCTATATGTCTAAAAGAATTATTAAAAAATGTGCCGTTTTAGGAAGTGGTGTAATGGGTAGCCGCATTGCGTGTCACTTTGCAGGCATTGGCTTACAAGTATTGTTGCTTGACATTGCACCTACCGCATTAACAGCTGCTGAAACGGCGAAAGGGGCTTCCCTGGATCATCCCGCCGTTAAAAACAGGATTGTAAATGAAGCGCTGACTGCGGCCGTAAAATCCAACCCATCCCCGGTTTATAGTAAAGACGTTATCAAAAAAATAAAGACGGGCAATTTTACAGACAATATGAAAGATATTGCGGGTTGCGATTGGATCATAGAAGTGGTGGTAGAAAGATTAGACGTTAAGCAATCCGTTTTTGCAGAAGTTGAAAAGTATCGAAAACCCGGTACATTAATTACATCAAACACCTCGGGCATTCCGATTCACATGATGGCAGAAGGCCGGAGCGAAGACTTTCAACAAAATTTTTGTGGTACACACTTTTTTAACCCGCCCAGGTATTTGCGTTTACTGGAAATCATCCCTGCTCCGCGCACAAATCCGGAAGTAATTGATTTTCTGATGCATTACGGAGATTTATATTTAGGAAAGACTACTGTTCTATGCAAAGACACGCCCGCGTTTATTGCTAATCGTATCGGTGTGTATGGCATCATGGCTATTTTTGGTTTGGTTGAAAAAATGGGATTAACCATCGATGAGGTAGACGCGCTAACAGGACCGATTATTGGTCGTCCAAAGTCCGCTACATTCAGGACAGCAGACGTAGTGGGTATTGATACGCTGGTAAAAGTTGCCAAAGGTGTAGCGGATAATTGTAAGGATGATGAGCAACGCGCCGCATTCACTATTCCGGCATGGCTGGAAAAAGTGACAGAGAACAAATGGCTGGGCGATAAAACCGGACAAGGATTTTTTAAGAAGACTAAAGGAGCTGGCGGAGAAAAAGAAATCCTTACGCTCAACCTGCAAACGCTGGAATACGGTCCGCGCGTAAAACCAAAATTTGCAACGATAGAAGCCGCTAAACCTATTGAAGATTTAAAAACCAGGTTGAAAGCATTGTGCGCCGGGCAGGATAAGGCCGGTGAATTTTACCGCAATTTTCATTATGGTTTATTTTCCTATATCTCTCACCGCATACCTGAAATCAGCGACGAAATTTATCGCGTAGACGATGCGATGATGGCTGGCTTTGGTTGGGAGATCGGTGCATTTGAAAGTTGGGATGCATTGGGTCTTGCCAAAACAACAGAAGCCATGAAAAAAGCTGGTTATCCGGTAGCTGGCTGGATTGATGAAATGATTGCCGCCGGCATTAAAACCTTTTATACAGTTGAGAATGGAAAGCGCTTGTACTATGACGTGAGTTCAAAAACGTACAAAGCACTACCGGGTGGCGAAGCCTTTATAGTAATGAGGAATTTTGAGAACGAAACAGTATGGAAGAACAGCGCTTGCAGGAGCTATCATTTGGGTGATGACGTACTGGGCCTCGAATGGTATACCAAAATGGGCAGCATTGGTGGTGAAGTACTGGAAGGCATCCAAAAATCAATTGCGCTGGCGGAAGAAAAATATAAAGGGCTGGTGATAGCCAATGAAGGTGCCAATTTTTCTGCTGGCGCGAATGTGGGTATGATATTTATGCTGGCGATAGAACAGGAATATGATGAACTGGATATGGCCATCCGCTTATTTCAAAATACGATGATGCGTGCGAGATATTCTGCGATACCGGTTGTAATAGCGCCACATGCGCTTACCCTGGGTGGGGCTTGCGAGCTTAGCCTGCACAGCGATAAAGTTTGTGCAGCGGCTGAAACATATATAGGACTGGTAGAGCTGGGAGTAGGATTGATACCCGGTGGTGGTGGCACCAAGGAATTTACCTTACGCGCTGCCGATGAAATGCACGAAGATGAACCCGAAACCATCACATTAAAAAATCGTTTTTTAAATATTGCCACAGCCAAAGTAGCCACGTCTGCACTGGAAGGATTTGATTTAGGGATTTTAAGAAAAGGACACGACGAAATAAGTATGAACCCGGGCAGAAGAATTGCCGACGCAAAAAAAGCTGTTATTGAAATATTTGATGCTGGCTACACACAGCCGGTGCAACGCAGTGACATAAAGGTATTGGGCCGGTCTGCATTGGGTGCATTGTATGCAGGTATCAATGGAATGAAAGTAGCCAATTATGCCACAGAACATGATTCTGTAGTAGCAAAAAAATTGGCTTACGTAATGTGTGGCGGAGATTTGAGTGAGCCCACATTTGTTACTGAACAATATTTACTTGATCTTGAACGTGAAGCATTTCTGAGTTTAACCGGTGAAAAGAAAACCCTTGAAAGAATACAGAGCGTGTTGAAAGCAGGTAAACCTGTAAGAAATTAAAAAGCGCATTCTGTAAATAGCAAGCGTGTTTTTTATATCAGCAAAATATGATTTTATTAGCTACCGCATCATGCTTATTGTTTTTTATTACATATTTTACAGGTATACAGACGCAACGTCTTTTGAAAAGATTTCTTTCCATTGAGTTTACTGCTAATTTCTTTGAAACATTTTTGTTTGGCCTGATAACGTGTTTTGTTTATTTTAATTTGCTTTCTTTCTTTATACCTGCAGACTATCTTACGCTGGTGCCGTTGCTTTTTATCAGTGTTTATACTTTTTCCAAAAAAACAGTCCGGCAGGATTTCTTAACCAGAACATCGCACTTACTACAATTTTTTTTCTCAAAAAAAAACTTGTCTTTTGTAATTCCTTTTATTTGCCTGTTGTTTATTTATTGGGTTATTCCACCGTACAATGCAGATAGCGGAGAGTATCACTACATTTCAATAAGATGGTATGAACAATTCAAAGTTGTACCGGGCCTTGGCAATGTACACGGGCGCCTTGCATTTAACCCTGCAAGTTTTATTATTAGTGCAGCATGGTCTTTTACTGATGTAGCCGGTCAGCCAATTTATCCGCTGAACGGCGTGTTGTGCCTGCTTTTTTACGCCTGGTTACTTAAAAGAATTATTATACAGCCTGCCAACGCGTATAATCTTATGCTGCTTTTGATGGCTATCCTTTTATTCAGGACGGCACTTGCAAACATCAGTTCTCCCTCATCTGATTTATTGTCGGGTCTTTTAATATTTTATTGCGGGTTCAGAACGTATGAATTAATTAAAGAAAATAAAAACCTGTATAGTGATTATTTTCCAGTTCTCATAGTAGCGTGTTTTTCCATTACTGCAAAACTTTCTGCTATACCTTCTCTCCTTGTTCTTCCTTTTATTTATTTTGTCCTTATCAACAAAAATAAACAGGCTGCTATTGTAGTAAAAACTATCATGCTGGCCTCTTTAATTATTATACCGTGGCTGGCAAGAAATTTTATTTTAAGTGGCTACCTTTTATACCCGATTTTAGGAAGTAATTTTTTTCACGCGGATTGGGCCGTTCCGCATGATGTAATAAAGCTGGATTTTATTTTTTCGAAATACGGGCCGCGTAGCATGACAGTGGATTTTTTGACAATGCAAAAAATGAACGTCCTTCAGCTTATCGTTGTTTGGCTGGGGTATATGTATTCAAATTTCTTTTTCTCCCTGGTAATTTTTTTTGTATCCTTTCTTTCACCTGTTACCTGGCTATTTTTCCGCCTGCAGAAAAAAAAGATACCTCTAAAAATTTTTCTGCTGTGGATTGTTTATTATATGGGCATGTGCGCATGGTTACTCAATTCTCCTGAATTCAGGTTTGGTCTGTCTTATATTATACTTGCCTTAAGTTTACCGGTTTTTGAATTGGTACAACCAATGCCTGTACGGTGGAAAATTCCCCGGCTTGTTCCCCCGGCTTTAATTTGTATTTGCCTGATATATTACGCTGTGTCTGCCGTAACAAAGAATTCATTTTATTTTTCGTTAACCGGTTGCTGGCTAAAACCACTCCGGGATCGCCGGTATTTTGCAAAGAACCACATTCATACATTTCCGTCTGTAAACCTCGGAAACGGGGTCAGATTATATGTGGCAGACAAAGAACATGAGTGCCTGAACGCAACGGGCCCCTGCATGAACTGGAGATACGGGGAAATAGAAATGCGGGGAAATAAAATTGAAGATGGTTTCAGAAATGTAAAAGATGAAGTAAAGCAATATTTTCCTTTTGTGGAAGCTAAATAATTAATATGGGTGAAGCAGAAATAATTCATTCTTCCGGACAGCTGATCATTCATTCCACCATATTTTTTTATGGCAATGCAGTAAACGATTCGTTGGCCGCACAAACAGCAAAAGATATCAGCGATCATTGGAATGAGCCAAAAGCTACTGTAACTATCAATAAAAAATTGTACGCAGTTATTTTTGATATTGAAGGTATCTGGAGTAAATCATTGACACCGGACATGGTTTTTGACAATGACTGCCCGCGCCATAATTATTTCAGGATAGAAGAATATGCCCTGAATAATATTTCTTTTGTTGATGGGCTTCCTTGTAATACCGGTTATTTTAAATTAGAAAATCTGCTTAACAATTCAACTACGGCAGCACACGAATATGGGCACACCCTTGGCCTGCCACATCCGGAAGTATTAGACATCCGCGGTAAGGGCCAGCCGGGCATTATGTATCCGCGCGGCACCATTTGTGATCCGGAATTTCATTATGACCCATCAGTGATTGCAGGCGCAAAAGGCGGCACGCTCAATCCATTTAAAAGAAAAGTATTGCAAGCTGATATTGAGTTACTGCAATTGCACCAATTGCCATTTAATAGATATAACCTTGCAATCATTGGAGATTTTTCCAGCGTATTTCATGAGGATCATTCGGAGGCATGATTGCGGTGTTGTCATTTTGATTCTTTCCTATGGTATTCATCACAAAAAGTCAATTTTTAATAGCCGACCCGGAACCAACCCGCCAGGATTGTTCTTACCGCCTGCACAAGTTTTTATTCGCAGGTCTTTATTTCCTGCTGCGTTCTTCTTTTATAACTATCTTTCGTTTATAAATAAAACCTATTACCGTGTCAGTTTTAACCTTACAAAATATCAGCAAATCCTATGGAAAAATACAGGCGCTGAACAACCTTTCTTTTGAAATTCCGGCCGGTTGCGTATTCGGTGTACTGGGACCAAACGGCAGCGGCAAAACAACGCTGCTAAGTATCATCCTGGATGTATTGAAGGCAGATGCCGGCAACTACTTGTGGTTTGGTAATCCAGGTTCGCCGGAACAAAGAAAAAGAATTGGCTCTTTGCTGGAGACGCCCAACTTTTATCATTATCTCTCCGCTGTTAATAATTTAAAAGTTACCAATAGCATTAGCGGCCGGGGCAACCGCAATGAAATTGACAGCGTACTGGAAAAAGTAAAATTGTATGAAAGAAAGGATAGCCGCTTCAGTACTTACAGCCTGGGCATGAAACAACGCCTTGCTATTGCCGCAGCATTACTGGGAGATCCGCAGGTGCTGGTACTGGATGAACCGACCAATGGTCTTGACCCGGTAGGTATTGCTGAAATCAGGGAGCTGATTATTGAGCTGAGTAAAAAAGGACATACTATTATTATGGCAAGTCACTTATTGGATGAAGTTGAAAAAGTGTGTACACATGTTGCTATTATAAAACGGGGAACGCTGATTACCACCGGCCCGGTAGAAGATGTACTGGCTGATGAAGATACTGTTGAAATAAGTGCTGCCAATCCTGATGCTTTATCAATGGCCATGAATAATTACGGACATGGATCCAGTATTTCACAGGAGGGCATTTACCTGCACATAAATATGCCCAAAGGCACTGCCAGCCTGGATGATATTAATAATTATTGTTTCAGCAAAGGCATCGTTTTAAATCATTTATTATTCAAAAAGAAAAGACTGGAGGCTAAATTTTTTGAACTTACCAACAATTAATCGTTACCAATATTTCATCTTATTACTATGCTGAATATTATAAAAACAGAATGGCTTAAAATAAAAAAGTACCCGGCTTTCTGGTGGGTGATGGGTATTACTTCACTTACCTATCCGGGTATCAATTATATATTTATCAATGTATATCAGAATATCACAGAAAAACAAAGCCAATCCGGGCAAATAATAAAAGCATTAATAGGAAATCCGTTTTCATTCCCCGAAGCCTGGAAAACAGTAGCTTATTTTTCATCGATCTTTGTGTTTATTCCTGCCATTGTTATCATCATGCTCATCACCAATGAATACACCTACAAAACAAACCGGCAGAATATTATTGACGGCTGGAGCAGAAGAGATTTTATGATCGGTAAGCTAATCGATGTGGCCATTCTTTCCGCCGTTGTAACCTTACTTTATTCAGTGGTGGCGCTGGTAATTGGTATTACCAATACAACCAATCCTGAAGCAGATAAATGGAAGCTGGTCTATTACATTGGCTTATTTGCCATGCAAACATTTTCGCAGTTGTCACTGGCATTTATGGTAGGCCTGCTCGTACGCAAATCTTTTATTGCACTGGCTATATTTGCATTTTATTTTATTATCGCAGAGCCCATCGCTGTAAATGTGCTGCACTATAAATACAAAAACGAAATTGGAAAGTTTTTTCCGCTGGAAGTATCGCATCGCCTGCTGCCTAAACCTGCTTTTATTGGCCGGATAGATGAAACAGCTTACAAGGCCGCGTTAGATGCAGTTAAATATCATATTGGCTATACGGCAGTTTTAATCATTTTAACCTGGGCGTTTTGTTTTTGGATTAACAGCAGACGGGATCTGTAATTTTTGTATTCGACTTAACAACTTTTACTGGCATTGCGGCATTAACGCCTTGTGCCTTTGTTTGATAATAAACTATACAAATGTGTTACTAAAAAAGAGCATTACTCTGCTACTTGTAATTATCATGTTGCTAACTGTTAGCGCAAACAGTCAAAACCTGGAAACAGTTATAAAAATTCAGGCGATGGAGATGGCGAGAGCCGTATTGGCGAAAGACGTTGATAAACTGGTTACATATATGCCTGCCAAAGTGGTAGCCGATGCGGGCGGCAAAGACAAACTGTTAATTGCCCGGGATACGCTCAATAAATTCATGAAACAATTCGGTGCTGAGATTAAAAAAATTACGATTGGCAATCCCGGTAAAATAATTTCATATAAGAAGCAATTACAAGCAACTGTACCACAAACCACGGAGGTTAAATTTATGGCCAGCAAAGTGATACTGGAAAGTACTTTGGTTGCAATTTCCGAAGACAAGGGCCTGCATTGGTATTTTGTGGATACCAGTATTTATCATGGTGAAAAATTAAAGCTATCCCTGCCGGATCTGAGTCCGGAACTGGTAATACCCCCCATAAAGCAACCAAAGATTATAGGAGATGAACAGTAACTCATAACTTAGATAACCATTGACAACAATAAAATTTAGTAGCGATGATGTACATTCCTTCTGAAATTAAATAAAGATTTTACGCAAGCGCCGTTGCTGATCAAATATGCCGGTGATATACTTATCCTGGCATTGGGTCTGAAATCAGTATCCTGCCTCCAGATTAAATTACAGGCGCTTGATAATTCGTGTGCTGATAATCTTTACTTTTATAGTCTAATAGTAAGGTTATGCGTGCAACCGGATTGATACTTCTTTTTATATCTTTCATTTCATTACAGGCGCAAACTCAAGTGCCGTCTCCTGTTAGTGGTTATCGGCAGCAGGGAAGTTTCACGCACAGCAATTTGCAGAACGACAGTAATCACTTAAACCAAAAATGGTCTGTTAGTGTATATGGCGGAATGGCCGCAAGTATTGGATTTTTCGGAAACGGGACTGCTGCTTTTCTGCCTTTACAAATAGGATTGCAATTGAACCGCCGGCTAAATAACAACCTATATGCTTTTGCAGGTATTTCTGCAGCGCCTGCTTATTTTAATTTCAACCGTTCCTTTAACAATACTGAACAATATAAAAGCTTTATGACAAGTTCTGGATTTGGTAATAATGGATATGGTATATACCCGGGAATACAAGCAGGCTTAATGTACGTAAACGATGCGAAAACGTTCTCCATCTCCGGAAGTATTGGGATCAGCAACAGCACGTACCCGGTTTATCACGCCAATAAAACAAGTACGCAAAAGCAGCCCTTTACGGGGCTCAGCCACTAGGCAGGTGTGCGATGGTTCATGTTCAGTGACCTAATGCAGGGCGCACATTAATTTGGTGCAGATTGTCTTCTAATATTACATAATAGCAAAAAACACCATCCACCAGGATAGTTAACACTGCGCAAATCCCCGTGTATTATCATTGTAAATATTATTGCATAAAAAAAAGACTGGCAAAAATGGGAGCATTCTGTAACGCAGTAGTGCAACAATCGTAAATGCAAACTATCGGAAAACGAGGCACAGCTAAATCAATTACATACCGCATGCTTCCGCCAATACCAGGAATCATTTTCCGTTATCAGGCTATTTTCCACATGTACTTCCTGTGAACCAGGGAAAATAATTAGTTCTTTTACAAAAAAGAACATTTTTTTGTGACTTTTTCAACCTTCTTCATACTAATAAGAAGCAGACTATTTTAATGCATAATAAAGCAGCTTTTATCACGATAATACAGGAAAATGAGGCCCTTATTTATAAGGTTACCAGGGTATACAGCACCAGCAGGGAAGATGCGCAGGACCTGTACCAGGACATAGTTTACCAGCTATGGAAATCATTTCCTTCTTTTAGAAATGAATCTAAAATAACCACCTGGATGTACCGCGTGGCATTGAATACGTCTATCACTCATTTAAATAAAGCAAAAAGCAAACGAAATCATGAGGAGATTGATGAATGGTTGTTAAACAAGACTGACACAACTGATACATGGATGGAAGAACGGAGTGAAATTTTATTTTCGCTTATAAAAAAATTAAATGATATAGAAAAAGGTATTATCCTGTTATACCTGGAGGGAAAAACCTATGACGAGATAGCCAGCATAACAGGATTTACTTCCAGTAATGTAGGTACGCGCCTGGGAAGAATTAAACAAAAACTAATTTCCCAAATTAAATAATTAAAAAATAACTCATGGATTTAGAAGAAATGAAAACACTTTGGATACAAATGTCCCTGCAGGTAGAAAAACAAAAAAAAATAACCGATTCATTAATCATCAAAATGACACAAGTAAACTACAGGAACAAAATAAATAAAATCTGGATCCCGGAAGCAATAAGTTCAGTATTTGCCTTTATCGCAATTGCGTTCATAGTCACCGGCTTTCAAAAACTAAATACATGGTACCTGGTAATTTGCGGTATGGTAACCATGGTGATTTTATTCTTACTGCCTGTTTTGTCATTGAGGTCAATTTACAGAATTCGATCTTTACAGGTTCTAGACAAAAACTACAAAGAATCGTTACTTGCGTATTCAAAAGCCAGGATACATTTTGTCTTTGTTCAAAAATTAAGTTTCTATCTCGGGTCAGTGCTAATACTAACGGTCGTCCCTGTGGTGCGTAAACTAATTAATGGAATGGATTTTTTTAAAGAAACAAAGTTGTGGTTTGCTTATGTAATCGGATTTCCCTTTTATTATTTTATTGCTAAATGGGTGTTTAAATACTATATTAAATCAGCTGCTGACGCTGAAAACATTTTAAAGGAATTGCAGGATTAAATTTTCATTTACAACCATATGGTTGTTTACTTAGTTATTGCCCAGCAGCTGGTTTATTGCCGCATCAATGGAAGGATAAATAAAATTAAACCCGGTCTTGCGAATTTTTTCAGCACTTACGGTAGCGCTTTTCAATACTTCGGTACTTAGTTCCCCCAAAATAATTTTAAGTACAAACCCGGGCACGTAAACAGGAATATAGAATTTGCCCCGCATCGCTTTTGCCAGGTGTAGCGTGAGTTCTTTATTACTGATGGGTTTGGGCGCTGCTGCGTTGTATACTCCTTCCATATTGCCGTCTTCAATGGCCTGTAAATACATACGGCACATATCGTCTATGTGCAACCAGCTGACAACCTGTTTTCCATTTCCTAAAATAGCGGCTATCCCTGACCGTAATGGTTTTATAAATTCATTCAATGCGCCGCCTTCCTTGCTTAAAACAATACCCGTTCTCAGTTTTACCAGGCGTTTTCCCAATTGTTCAACCGGGTCGATACTTTCTTCCCAGAGACGGCAGGTTTCTCCCAGGAATGAATTGTCGGCCGGATTTGTTTCAGTGAAGGGATGCGCATTGGGAATAGAAGGATCTGCACCATACCAACCAATAGCTGAAGCGCTGATAACAGCGTTTACATGATTACTGTTTTCCTTTAACGTTTTTACAAGCAGTTCACTACTGTTTGTACGGCTCGTAATAATTTCTTTTTTTCTGTTAGTGGTCCATCTTTTATCTGCTACACCAGCACCGGCAAGATGAACAATATAATCTGCTTTTTGAACAGCACCGATATCAATTGTTTGTCTGGCAACATCCCATAGTGCATATGAAAATCCAATGATAGGAGCCGTTTTTTGTGCGGGCAAAGTCCGCGTCAGCACAATTACTGCGTATCCTTTTTGCAACAATAATTTGCTAAGCGCTTTACCTATCATACCCGTGCCACCGGTAATTAGTACTGTTGTCATACCTGATTGTATTGATTTATAATACGCCGTTTGTTATTTCACATCTTACATTGTAATAATGATAACATGGAAAGCAAAATAAGGTTGGGTATACATGTAAATCCTTAGCAGTAGACCTAAAATTTACTGACTGTTGAAAATATACTACATCAGGATCATGCCTGTTACTATTTTTTTTGATGCTCAACTGCTCCATCTTTGTTTTGTCATTCGAATGACCCTTATCCAAAACATCCTGAAAAACCGAACAAATTCAATCTATGAAAATATCCTAATCATTATCCTAATCTGTGAAGATCTGAAAATCGTACCAATCCCGACCTTATGAAACCGTCCTGCACCTGTCATCCGTACCCTGTCCATTATCCTAACGAAATGTAAAATCAATTTTAAAAATTAAAATGCTTTTGTATGAAAAACCAATCCCACCAAACACCTGCATCCACAGTTATTTCTGCCAGTAGCAACACTACGACGCTGCACCAACTGGTAAATAAATTACAGCTAAGCCTCCTGTCACAAACCACGGCAAAAAAAAGTTTTATTATTAATAATGTTGACAAATCAGTATCTGTTTTGGCAGATGAAAACGCACTAGCTTATGTAATTGGAAGTCTCATCAGTAATGCTGTTTACAGTACATCAAATTCCTGCATTCGCATAGAAACTGTTTGCGTAGCAGATCGGTTACAAATAAGGATTCGTAATAACAGTTCGCTTGTGTATAGCAGTCATATCCATATACCCGGCAACTTCGTTGAAGCTGCAGAAAAAATAGGCGGCGACATTGGTATTGAAACAGAAGGCAAACGCGCCATCACACTTGTTTTTTCCCTGGCTAAAAAAGCTGCCTGACTGAATTCATAAAAATAAGAATCCGTCAATTCTATTCAAATGCAATTTTGCTGCCAGGCAAGATGCTTATCTTTTGGGTAAATTCTTTCATTTCCCCCGTTCCTCAATTCCCCGTTAAAAAAAATCCCTCCCGGAAAGCCAGGAGGGACAACAACTATCCTTTTAGAGGATACAACAACTAAAAACTATAAAACACAACTAATGTTAATCTAATTTTTTTCCATCGAGGAAAGTATTAAGACTGCTTATTTTACCTGTATTATTTTCGTCTGCTTTTACTTCGTAGGTGCTATAAAAATTTTCTGCAGGGCTAACTGTATTATATAATTCTAAATTGCGGCGGATGTATGCCGGCACAGTTTCAAACTCATTGTTTGTGTCGGCTGCATTTGCGTTGAACGACAGATTTCGCAACTTCTGTATTCGTTCTGCAGCACGACGTTTTTGTTCTTCTGCTTCGTCCAGCATCGCCGGGTCTTCTGCAGGGAACATTTCAGGCTGTTGAGTTTGTAGAGCCCGAGGCGCATCCGCCGCTTTATTAGAATCTTCATCTTTTATCACCAGCTGCATGTCGAAAGAAGGTTCTTCTTCTTTTTGAACCGACGGTTGAACTGGCGACTCTTGCAAGACGGGTAGTTTCACAGGAGGAGTCATCTGATCAGGAAGGCAGGAATTATCTGCCGTCCGCGGTTCGGCATAAATATTGGAAGGCTTGGCCAAGTATCCTCCACGCACTGCAGATGCAGGAGAATTATTTACAATATTTTCAGTTTGTATTTGCTTTTTCGCAGGGAAGGTTTCAGCGGGTGGATTACTAAAGGCTGACGGTTGCGAATATACCAACTCCATATAAGTTGGTTCTTCTTTCTTCTCCACAGAATCTACGTCATTGTCCACAGTAATTTTACTTGTCTTATCCACCGTAAAGTTACCAACCATTACCGGCGCCACAAGCGGTTCTTCTACAAGTGTGGGCAGCAAAGAATCTTTTAATGTAACCGTTGTCAACTGACTTACAGGTTCATCATTTACCTGTGCAATTTTGTATGGATGCTTTTCTGTAGTATCTGCAATTTCTTCTGCCCGCTCATCCAGCGGTAATGCAAATTGCTTTGCAATAATAGCTGGTTCATCTTTTTTTGTTTCCAGCGTCATCACAATTTTCTCTTCTTTCTTTGGTTCTTCTTTTTTTACTGTTGGCTTTGTAAAGGGGTCCTTGTATTCAAAACCAGTGGCAATTAAAGTAATACCAATTTTACTACCCAATGCCGGGTCGTATCCCAAACCAAGGATAACATCCGTTCCTTCGCCCGCGCGGCTTATCAAATAACTCTGGATGATTTCTACTTCATCCATGGTAAATTCATGATCACCTTCAGAAGAATTGATATTAATCAGTATCCATTTGGCCCCG
>JBDUAY010000112.1:0-14390 GCA_040004415.1 Bacteroidota bacterium
TGCCGGGCAATTAACCTTTTAGAAAACTTTATCACTTACTGGTACAATAGTTGAAATTAGTATTGGAAAATACAGCATTGAAATACAGCTTATTTTTATTCGTCTTCATTCTTTTTTTATTCTCCTGCGCAAAGAAAACAACCAGTCCGTCTGCTACCTCAACGGCGGTAAGAAGTGCGACCTACCGCGATAAATTTGTTTCTACCGCTACCATGAATGCCGACATTATAAACGGCGTAAACGAGTATCGCAAAACAAAAGGTTTACCAGCATTACACCTCTTGTCAATAGCAGCATCGCAGGCAGTAAACCATAGCAGTAATATGGCGTCCAAAAAAGTTGCATTTGGACACGCTGGCTTTAATCAGCGGGCTATTGCAATTGCCAATGAATTACATGGAACGTCTTCTACCGGTGAAAATATTGCCTTTGGTAAAATGACCTGGAAACAGGTAATAGATGCGTGGTTAAAAAGTCCTGATCACAAGGCCAACATTGAAGGGTCATTTGATTATACAGGCGTTGGCGTTGCTAAAGACAGCAAGGGTGTGGTATATTATACACAAATTTTTGTAAAGAAATAATGCAGGATACACGAATTTAATAATTACGTTAACAACCTGGCAGTACCCTGTCGTTCCATGCAGATGTTTAGAAGACAAGCCGCAAGCCGATTACCTGTTGGCCGAAAGCTAATCTGCCGCTATCCCCATAATTTATTTGCAGGCCGCTTAAACTGGAGTAAATTGCCCGCATGAAAAAGATTATTATTTCTGTAAAAGATCTCCATAAAAAATATGGTGATTTTGAGGCGGTGAAAGGACTTAGCTTCGACGTATACGAAGGAGAAATCTTTGGCTTGCTGGGGCCCAATGGCGCCGGAAAGTCTTCTACACTTGAAATTATTGAAACGCTGCGCGATAAGACCAGTGGTACCGTAACTGTCGACGGACTTGATCTTGACGCATCGCCCGATGCCATCAAAAAGATTATTGGCGTGCAATTACAAACTTCCGGTTATTACCCGGGATTAAACCTGATAGAACTGATTGATCTTTTTTCAGGATTATACAATCGTTCTGTCAATGTAAAAGAGTTGTTGGGTCTTGTTAATTTGCAGGATAAGGCCAAAGCAAAATTTAAAGAACTGAGCGGCGGACAAAAACAACGGTTTTCTATTGCAACAACACTTATCAATCAGCCAAAAATTATTTTTTTAGACGAGCCAACCACTGGCCTGGATCCACAAGCGCGCCGGAATCTTTGGGATCTGATAAGGGATATTCGCGCAAAAGGTACCACTGTAATTATTACTACGCATTATATGGATGAAGCAGAAGTACTGTGCGATCGCGTAGCAATTATAGACGCAGGGAAAATTATCGTTATCAATTCCCCCGGTTCATTAATTGATGATCTGGTGGCAACTGGTTTTGAGCGTCCGCAGGCGGTAAAGAAAGCCAACCTGGAAGATGTATTTTTAAACCTCACAGGAAAGGAGTGGAGAGATGAGTAAGCGGATGGGTATATGTTGGCTAACGCATTTACACATTCATTACATTGCATTCACTGTTAATTAAAAAACCAAAACAACATGGATCTTCGCTATCCCATTGGTCATTATGAACCCAGGCCATATTCAGAAAGACAAAGAGAGGATTGGCTGAATGATATTAAATTTCTGCCGCAGTCGCTGGAGAATTCATTACTTAATTTGAATGAAACGCAACAGTTAACACCCTATCGTGAAGGCGGCTGGACAGTTAAACAGGTAGTACATCATGTAGCCGATAGTCATATCAATGCTTATTGCAGGTTTAAATTGGGTTTAACGGAAGACAATCCAACGATTCGTTCGTACGAAGAACAATTATGGGCCGAGTTAAGCGACACACATTATTTGCCCACCAATGTTTCCATTACTTTACTATATGCATTGCATACCCGTTTGTACGAACTGGTAAAACATATCAAAGGTGAAGAATGGGAACGTACCATTGTTCACCCGGCCACCCAAAAACAAATGACACTTTGGTATTTGCTGGGCATGTACGCCTGGCACGGAAAGCACCATGTAGCGCATATAACGGCTTTGCGTGAACGCCACGGATGGAGGTGAAAAAGGGCGCGTGCAAGCATAAAACGTTCAGATGGAGCGTCAAAAACCACGCTGATTTAATGCTACCCGCAACGGGCTCCGCCGGGGTATGGCGCCAACAAATCTTAACTAAGCGATGTTGACTTCTTAATTGCATGATCACCCCCGGATAATCATAAAGCTGTAAAAATGAAATGGAAAACACTCTCGACCGAATACATAAACAAACACATTTTTTTTACTGCCCGGCGGGATGTTTGTCAGCGGGACGACGGTACTATCATCGATCCTTATTATGTGGTTGAGTTGCCTGTTTCTGCAACTGCTTTAGCCATTACGGAAGAAGGTAAAATCTTACTGGTAAAACAATACCGTCACCCGATTGAAGAAGTCATTTATGAAACCCCGGGTGGTTTTATTGACGAAGGAGAAGATTTTGAAACTGGTATGAAAAGGGAATTGATGGAAGAGACCGGATACGAATTCACGCAAATAGAATCGCTTGGAAAAATCGCCGCTAACCCCGGCCTGCTAAACAATTTTACTGAATTGTATTTAGCGACAGGCGGCAAAAAAGTGTGCGGCCAGCAATTGGATCACAATGAAGAAATAGACATTGTATTGGTTACGATGGAAGAATTAATTCAGCTGCTGCTGACGCAACAGATAAAGCAATCACTTCACGCCAACTGCATTTTTTACGCATTAATGAAACTAGGCAAGCTGAAGTTTGAGATCTGACAGAACACAGACTTTACGTATTTTTATAGTTGATCATGCTGTTTTTTCACAGCAGTAATTAACGGCAAGAAGGACGAACTATTTGATCCGATTCATTCTGCTTATCCGGAAGACCTGCGTTCTGTTTATCAGCATAAATCCCGGCAATCTGCGTTCCATCTCACCCTAACCACTCTACTTCACCAACAACAAAAACACTTCCACATACCACTATCAAATCTTGCTTTTTAGCATGCGCCATCGCTTCCTTCAACGCGGTATTTATATCAGTATAAAAATGACCATTCAGGCCCATCATTTTCCCTGCTTCTGCCAGCTGATCTTCTGGCAATGCCCGTGGTATCTGCGCTTTGGTAAAATAATACGTTGCCAGTTTGGGTAATAAGGCTAAAATTTTATCTGCTTCTTTATCTTTTACTAACCCAATAATGATATGAAGATTCTCGTGATCAGTTACTTCAATCTGCTCTGCAATTTGTTTGATGCCATCTTCATTGTGACCTACATCCAGCACCACCATTGGCAGCGTGTGAATAATATCCCATCTTCCGTGAAGGCCAGTTATTTTTTTTGTATGCAGCAATCCGTTTCGAATATGTTTCTCATCGATATGCCATCCCTTTTGCTGAAGTTGTTTGATTGTTTCAAGAACAGTCAAAATGTTTTTTGTTTGATAAATTCCCTGTAAATCCAACCCGTATGTAGTATGCGCATCTTTCTTTTTATCAACCACCGTAACCTGTAATATATGTGGCTGCTGTTGCCATTCAATCGTATATAGATCATCCGTTGCAAAGATGATCGGTGCATGTTGATTGATTGCTTTTTCCAAAAATACCGGTTTTGTTACCGGTATTGTTTCGCCCACAACCACCGGAACGCCAGTCTTTATAATGCCTGCTTTTTCAAAAGCTATTTTTTCGAGCGTATCACCCAGCATATTCATATGGTCCCAGCCAATATTGGTAATAACGGATAATTCAGGTGTGATGATATTGGTGCTGTCAAGCCTGCCGCCCAGTCCAACTTCTATAACGGCAATATCTACCCGCTGTTGAACAAAATAGTCAAAGGCCATTGCCACGGTGATTTCAAAAAAAGATGGTTCGAGTGATAAAATAAGTGGCTTGATGCGTTTTACAAAGTCAACTACAAATGCTTCTTCAATCATTTGCCCGTCAATTCTAATTCTTTCCCTGAAATCTTTTAAGTGGGGTGATGTGTACAAACCCGTTTTGTAACCCGCGTTTTGTAATACAGCGGCAAGCATATGACTGGTAGAGCCTTTGCCATTGGTGCCGGCAATATGTATCGATTTAAATTTTGTTTGCGGATTGCCGAGCGCTTCGCACAATGCAATGGTATTGGTAAGATCTGCTTTAAATGCTGCTGCACCAATGCGACTGTACATCGGCAGTTTGGTAAAAAGATAGTCAAGGGTTTGCTGATAGTTCATCTGGCGGCAAAGATAAACAGAAAGGTTTCAGGTAGATGGGTTAAGGCATATGGTCTGTTAACCGTGAAATATTTTTTTATGTAGTTTTTATCTTTTATCTGATATCTTAATTATTGATCTTAAAATTAATAATCACGGTGCCTGTCTGCTCGTCTTCTGCAGATGCACTCACATTTAACTTTGATTTTTTTACTATTTCAACCGCTTTGTCTTTATACGAAGATGATGATGTAGTAGAACCGCGTGGCTGGTAAGCCGCACTCAGTACATTACCATTTTTGTCAATTCTGACATCAACAGCTACCTTGGCATTTTCATCAAAATCGCCCTGATAATTATATACTTTGGTAAAAAATCTTCCTTCAAGACCTTTTGAAATACTCAGGCCAGAATTTCCATGACCGCCACCAGGCCCGTAATTTTTGCTGTCGGGGTTGCCTCCAGGTTTTCCCTGGTCACCTTTGCCACCCGCGATGCCTTCGCTGCCACCTTTCTTATAGCTGTCAGCATCATTACCACCGGTGCCGGTTCCATTTACACCTTTAAAAACAGCTTTCGCTAACTTCGGTTTTGGCGCTGGCGGAGTAATCTCTTCCACTTTTTTCGGTACAACTTTTTTTACTTCTTCTTTATCGTCAATTTTTGTTGCATCAGGTTTTGTAACCGGCGGCTTTTTTACTTCCGGTGCATCTTCATCTTTATCATTGGATAACGGATCCTTTACATCTTCTTTTTGGGTTACCACTTGTTTGGGTGGTGTATATTTTTCCTGGTCCTGTGGCGATGGTTTACCGGGTTGAAACGCCTGGTCATTGCCGAGACCAGCATCACTGTTACCAAGATTTACTTCCATACCTTCTTCTGGCTGTGGCTGAAGTACCGATGGCGTTGTCCATCCAATCAAAAAAAGAAAAAGAAACATGAAAGCCAGGATTGCGAGTGTAATCGTACCCGCCTGCATATTTTTTTTGACTTCAAAATTTGCATCGTGAACATTTGCCATAAAACAAAGGTTAGTAATCTTAAAGTTACACAGTTTGCCAGTAACGGTGCAAGTATAATGCTAATTATATAGTGGGGATGCAGGGATGTGTTAAAATTTGCGACGCAGTCGTTACACACCTGGAAAATGAAACACGGATTGAACAGGTTTAAAAGGATAAAGATTGCTAAACAGCTTTAAAGGTTCCGTCGCTTTACTTACAACAACACTACATATCGAAGAGACGATTGAAGGAATGCATAAGGATAAATTTATTTGGAACCGATCATTTAGTTTCAGGGATCGGATTATTAATGTCGGTTATTTTTTGAAACAAGAATAAAGCTTTGCCGTCTGCCGGCAAAAGGCAATCCTCCGTAATAGCCCTTCAAGTTTTGTTCGACTTTTTCGCCGGCACGGCGGGAAATCTCCAGCCAGGTTCTCACGCATCAAACTCATTTTTCCAACCAGCTGCCTTCAATTTATCAACCTTGCTAAGCACGTCTGTTTCTAATTGTTTTTTGTAGGCTGCTACCTTATCACCTACGATAGGGTCGAAAGCGCCGATGATGGTCACCGCCAAGATGCCTGCATTTTTTGCTGCATTTAAAGCTACGGTAGCCACCGGTATCCCACTGGGCATCTGTAGTATAGATAAAATAGAATCCCATCCATCAATCGAGTTCGAAGACTTTATTGGAACCCCAATGACCGGTAACGAGGTGATAGATGCGACCATCCCCGGTAAATGCGCTGCACCGCCTGCCCCGGCCACAATTACTTTTAACCCACGCGCTTTTGCCGACTTCGCATATTCAATCATCCGCATGGGTGTACGATGTGCAGAGACAACGGTTAATTCAAATGGAATTCCAAATTCTTTTACAATATCAGCAGCGGCCTGCATAATGTTCAAGTCACTGTCACTGCCCATGATAATACCAATTTGGGGTGTCATTTGCGGTTAATTTATGGCAAAGAAAACGGAAAAAAATCAGACTGGGATAACTTAACGTGCCACGGTTAATTCATTTATAGCCGTCGTTTTCTGGTTGAACCGTGGCACGATAAATCTACCCGTTAAATTAGCTGCAGCACTTATTTCAAAAGCACCTGCTACCAGGCTGCACAAACCAGCGTTTTTTTAAAATTTTCAATTCGTTAACAAAAGAAATCGATGTGATAAAGAACTTGGCTTAATTAATCGTTTTTTAATGACTGTTCGCTTCCATTCATCCGGCGTTTGTTCATTGTAGATGTAATTCTCTATATATTTGATTTTTCAACTAATGCACAGCCTTTAGCCAGTATGTACTACAAAAGTTTCCGGGTGAGATTTATTCCCCTATGTTTAATTAGTATAATCGTTTTAGCGTCGGCCGCCTGCAAGGGTAAACAGGATCCCGTTAAACCAAAAGAAGCTCCGCCGACGGTGGTAGATGTTATTATTGCCGGCACACAGGGCATTTCAAATACAGTAGAAGCAAATGGTAATGTGGTGGCCAATGAATATGTAGAACTGCATCCCGAAATAAGTGGTCGTATTGTTTATCTGAATGTTCCGGAAGGGCATACTATTGCGCAAGGCACCATTATTGCGCGCATTTATGATGCCGATTTACAGGCACAACTATCAAAAAGTAAAGTGGCGTTGGATCTGGCTCAAAAAACAGAAGAGCGTTATAAACAATTGCTGTCTTTAAGCGGTATTAACCAGGCAGATTACGATAATGCACTCAGCCAGGTAAATGGGCTGAAAGCAGATATTCAATACCAGGAGGCGTTGATAGCGAAAACCGTTATCAAAGCGCCTTTCAGCGGTGTTGTTGGATTGCGGCAGGTTAGTCCGGGTGCTTTTGTTACTGCGGCAAATATTATTGCTACAATTCAGCAGGTATCAAAAGTGAAAATTGATTTTACCATTCCTGAAGAATACAGCAACCTGATCAGGAAAGGCAATATGATAGACGTGGAAGTCGATGCCGCCCACCAAACCAGGAAAAAAGCCATGGTGATTGCAACGGAACCGCAGGTAAATCAAACGACCCGCAACTTAAAAGTAAGAGCCCTGTTGCAGAATGGAACAGCTAATCCCGGCGCCTTTGTAAAAGTTTTTGTAGATGCAGGAGGTAATAAAAAAGCAGTTATGATTCCTACTAATTCCATTATACCAGACGATAAAAACAGCCAGGTAATTTTGGTGAAGAAAGGAAAAGCGTCATTCGTAAATGTACAAACCGGTGTCCGTGAAAGCAACAATGTAGAAATTATATCGGGCATTAGTCCGGGCGATAGCGTGGTGGTCACCGGCGTACTGTTTGCCAGGCCAAAAAGCGATTTAAAAATAAGATCCGTTAAAACCCTTGAACAACTGGCCAAACAATAATGTTATAACGATAACCAGTAAACGCAATTAAATGACACCTTCATCCTTTTAATAAACATCTTACCGCCAGCCAGCGTCATTCATCAATAACAACTTAGCCAGTTTACAGAATTATGAATATTTCAGAACTCTCGTTGAAGCGACCGGTTTTTGCCACGGTGATGAACCTGATGATCATTTTATTTGGCGTGGTCGGATTTACCTTTCTTGCGGTACGCGATTATCCTGCTATTGACCCGGCAATTATTACGATCAGCACTTCGTATACCGGCGCCAATCCCGATATTATCGAGAGCCAGATAACAGAGCCACTGGAAAAACAAGTAAATGGTATTCCTGGTATTCGAACCGTTACGTCTTCAAGCTCCCTGGGAAACAGCCAGATTACAGTAGAGTTTAATTTAGGGGTTGATTTGGAAGCTGCCGCGAGCGATGTGCGTGACAAAGTTGGACAAGCCGCCAGGAATTTACCATTGGATATTGATGCCCCGCCGGTTATCAGCAAGGCAGATGCCAACAGCGATTTTATTTTGATTCTCGCGGTACAGAGCCGCACAAAAAGTTTGCTTGAATTAAGCGATTATGCTGAAAACGTTTTGCAGCAACAGTTACAAACAATCGACGATGTAAGTGCTGTAAACATCTTTGGGCAAAAAAGATATGCCATGCGTTTGTGGCTGAACCCCGATAAAATGAACGCGTATGGCGTAGCGTTTACAGATATACGCACGTCGCTCAACAGTGAAAACGTGGAGTTGCCGCCGGGTAAAATTTATGGCAATAATACGGAGATGCTCATACGCACTTTAGGAAGGCTTACTTCAGAAAAACAATTTCATGATCTGATTATAAAAGAAGACAGCACTGGTATTGTTCGTTTGGGCGATGTAGCCAGGGTAGAGCTGGGGCCGGAGACACTTGAACAAAGCTGGAAATACAACGGCGTAAATGCGGTAGGACTTGCTATTATTCCGCAGCCCGGTGCTAATAATATTAAAATAGCAGATGAGTTTTATAAAAGATTTGACCAGATAAAAAAATCGAACAAATCTGATATAGAAATAAATGTGCTGATAGATAATACGCAGAACATCCGTAATTCACTGTCAGAGGTAAAAGAAACATTAATCATTGCATTTATACTGGTAGTGCTGGTGATCTTCTTTTTCTTCCGGAACTGGCTGATTGCCCTGCGTCCGCTGATAGATATCCCCATTTCGCTGATTGCCACTTTTTTTATCATGTACATTTCGGGATTCTCGATAAATATATTAACGCTGCTGGGTATTGTATTGGCTACCGGTCTTGTGGTGGATGATGGTATTGTGGTTACGGAGAATATATTCCGCAAGCTGGAAGAAGGAATGCCGATAAAAAAAGCTGCGCTTGAAGGCAGCAAGGAAATATTCTTCGTCATCATTTCAACTTCCATTACGCTGGCCATTGTTTTTCTGCCGGTGATATTTTTGCAGGGATTTGTTGGGCGATTATTCCGCGAGTTCGGTGTGGTACTGGCAGCAGCGGTATTGATTTCCGCTTTTGTATCGCTTACCATTACACCGGTGCTCAATGTGTATTTAACACGTAAAGACAGCAGCCACGGGTGGTTCTATTTAAAGACGGAGCCATTTTTTACCGGCATGGAAAGCGGGTACAAGCGTTTTTTGTCTGCTTTTATGCGCGTTAGATGGATGGCCTGGGTGCTCATTGCTGTCTGTGGGGTAGTTATCTGGCTTACAATGCTCAATTTAAAAAGCGAAATAGCGCCGCTGGAAGACAGGAGCAGTATTCGTTTCACCGTTACGGCGGCAGAAGGTGCCAGTTATAGTTTTATGTCTGCTTATGTGGATCGCATTGCAAATTATTTATACGATTCTGTTGCGGAGCGGGACTTCGTATTTGCACGCACACCGAGTAGTGGCAGTATCAATACATCACAACCACGTATTGGTTTGATAGATCCTGATAAAAGACGACGCAGCCAGGCGGATATTGCGAATGATTTGCAAAAAAAACTTGGCCGTTTTAATGAGGCCCGCATATTTGCCGTGCAGGAACAAACCATTGCTGTTGGCGCCGGTTCACGCGGCAGTTTGCCAGTACAGTTTATTCTGCAGAACCAGGATTTAAGTAAGCTGAAAGAAGTTATTCCAAAATTTTTGGATGAAATCAGGAAAGACAAAACCTTTTCTAACGCCGATGTGAACCTGAAATTTAACAAGCCGGAAATACAGATTACACTCGACCGAATGAAGATTAAAGATTTGGGGTTATCAAGCCAGGATGTAATTTCCGCGATGCAGTCGGCTTTTAGCGGGGGAAGACTTGCCTATTTTATTCAGAACGGTTATCAATACCAGGTAATCGCCCAGGTAGATCGCACAGATCGTAACAAGCCAATTGATATTGAACGTTTGTATGTAAGAAATAATTCAGGACAAAATATTCCATTGAGTGCGGTTGTAAAAATGGAAACGAGCAGCAGCCCCTCAACGCTCTACCATTTTAACCGGTATAAAGCTGCCACCATTTCTGCATCGCTTTCAGAAGGACAAACAATTGGCGACGGCATCAAGGCCATGCAGGGCATCGCCACAAAATTACTTGATGAAACTTTTCAAACATCATTGTCCGGGCCGTCCCGGGATTACGTAGAAAGTTCATCTAACATTTTATTTGCGTTTGGCCTGGCACTTGTTCTGATTTACCTGGTGCTGGCCGCGCAGTTTGAGAGTTTTCTTGACCCCTTCACCATTATGCTTACGGTGCCACTCGCATTGGCCGGTGCATTGCTTAGCCTGTGGGTATTCAACCAGACATTAAATATTTTTTCAGAGATTGGGATGATAATGCTGATTGGCCTGGTAACAAAGAATGGTATTCTAATTGTTGAATTTGCCAATAAGAAACGTGAAATCGGCTTGTCGAAACTGGATGCCGTTATAGAGGCAGCGGCACAAAGGTTGCGGCCCATCCTTATGACCAGTCTGGCTACATCGTTTGGTGCATTGCCCATTGCGTTAAGTCTTGGGGCAGCGTCTACCAGCCGTATACCGCTGGGCATTGTGGTGGTTTGCGGTATTATGTTTTCACTGATTTTAACGTTGCTGGTAATACCTGCTGTATATACATTTATTTCAGGCACGCATAAAGTGCATCAAACAAATATTACCGAATAATAAATAATTAATGAAGCGGTTACTTTTTTCTCTTTCACTACTGATATTATACGTTGCGGTACCTGCACAGCAGTTGCGGTTACAGGATGCCGTTAGCATAGCGTTAAAAAATAGTCTTGATATACAGGTTGTAAAAAACAACCTGGCGATAAATGATGTGAGCAATAGTTTTGGCTTTGCAGGCGGCTTGCCTGTTGTAACGGCCACCGGGTCAGACAACGAGCAATCGGTTAATATTAAACAGAAAATAAGTCAGAAAGTAAATGGCGCAGATACCAGTTATAATATTATCCGCAATGGCGCAACCTCTAACCAGCTTAACGGAAGCGCTGGTGGATCGATACTTTTATTCAATGGACTACGGGTGCGGGCAACTAAGAAACGCCTGGAAGAATTGGTAAAGCAAAGCCAGGAATATGTAAACGCACAGATACAAAATGTCATTGCTTCGGTAATGACAAGTTATTACGATATTATACGCCAGCAGGGTTATATTAAAACCATCAAACAATCTATCGCGGTATCTCATCAAAAGCTGGAAATTGTTAAGGCGCAACAAAGTGTAGGATTGGCAAACAATGCTGATTTGTTCCAGGCCCAGCTTGATTTAAACAACCTGATACAAAGCCGGGAATCACAACAATTGGTTATTGATCAGGCAAAGACTGGCTTGCTTACCTTGCTGACGCTAAAACCTGATTCGGTTATTACTATCAGCGATACTATTTTAGTTGATAAATCGGTTGTACTGGGAACAATACTCGATAACCTCAGTACCAACCCGGACATTATTGCAGCAGATGATCAAATACGTATTAACCGTTTGATAGAAAAAGAAACAGCTGCACAGCGTTATCCAACTGTTCGTGGAACGGCAGGGTATAATTATAGCCGTAACCAGGCATCTGCTGGTCAGGTTTTATTGAACCAGCAATATGGCCCGATTGCGGGATTTAATTTTGTCATTCCTATTTATAACGGGTCAATTTATAAACGTCAACAAAAAATTGCCGGAATAAATACCGCAAATGCAGCGTTGCAAAAAGATATTACCGTTCGTAATTATGCCTCAGATGCTGTTAAAACCTATGAAGCGTATGCATCTTCGCTGTTACAATTAGAAACCGCACAAAAAAATGTTGAGCTGGCGCAAAAGCTGCTTGATCTTGTTTTGCAGCGTTTTCAATTGAGGCAGAATACTATCGTGGACGTAACCATTGCACAGCAGTCCTTTGAGACAGCTTCTTTCAGTTTTATGAACCTCAGCTACGCCTCAAAATCTTCAGAGATAGAATTGAAAAGATTAATCAGTAAACTGACGCGATAACTGGTTTCGCGCAGCGGGCGCAAGGGCATTTTCCCAATGCGTAAAATGATTCCAACAAATTAGTTCCATAACTGGTTTCGCGCAGCGGGCGCAGGGCATCTAAGTGCGCAACGGGCGAAATATAATTGTGGGGTAGTTATAATGCTATCGGTATAAAGCCAGAGAAAAATATTCGCAGCGTTCGCTGCTTCGTTGCTGTCCGCCGCGTGAAACCATTACGAGATCACCCTAATTGTTCTCCTTATCGTATGCGCTTTATGGGTAAGTTCCTGTTTCTCATTGCTTAGAATGGTGATGTGTCCCATCTTGCGGCCGGCCCTGGTTGTTTTCTTACCATAAATATGTACAAACACATTATCCATACCCAGCACTTCATTGATACCGTCATATTTGGCATCGCCTTCACACCCTTCTGCGCCTACTAAATTAACGATTGCCGCAGGTAATATATGGTCTGTATTGCCTAACGGATAGCCAAGCATGATGCGCCAGAGCATATCGAACTGTGAACTGTAATTACCTTCTATCGTATGATGCCCGCTATTGTGTACGCGTGGCGCCGTTTCATTCACAAACACGTCGCCATTTCTATCTATAAAAAATTCTACTGCAAAAATGCCCGGGCTCTTAAGATGTTTAACAAGTTGTATTGCGATGGCTTCTATTTTCCAGGCGGCTTTTTCTGGTATATCGGCAGGGCTGATTTGATAATCGAGCAGGTTAAGATCTTTGTTGAAAACCATATCAACGGCAGGGTAGAGCGCCGTTTCACCTTTTTCATTGATGGCAACAATCTGCGCAATTTCTTTTTGTATCTCTACCATTTTTTCCAATACGGCCGGCGCGTCAAACCCTTTGCTGATATCTTCCTTTTTCTTCATTACCTGTACGCCGCGGCCATCATAACCGCCCATGGCTATTTTATGAACAGCCGGTAAAAAATTCTGGTGATTATTTAACTCGTGTAAATTTTGGGTAACAACATACGGCGCCGTTGGCAACTGATGTTCTTTATAAAACTGCTTTTGCAATATTTTATTTTTGATGATCCGGAGTGCAGAAGGTTTTGGGAAAATTTTTACGCCTTCGCTTTCCAGCTTCTCCAGTGCATCTTCATTTACACTTTCAATTTCAATGGTAATGGTGTCGAGCCCTTTTCCAAAATTATAGACATCGTCAAAATTCCTGATATCGCCTTTTGTAAAATGGTGACAAAGATGCGCCGCCGGGCATTCAGGGTCATTTTCCATTAAATACGTTTCTACCGGGTAGTTGGCCGCTGCCTGTAATAACATTCTTCCCAACTGGCCACCACCGAGTATCCCTGCTTTTTGCATACAATTGTCTTTTCTCTTTAATCCGGTAAAAATAAGATAAGACCGCGGATACTGCCAAAAACAATGCACCTGTTTCAATTCGTAATAGTTGAAAATATAAAGACGCATTTTTGAACCGCAGAGACACGGGAGGCATTACAAAGCTTATATCGCGGATAGCCTTGAGGAGATAAACGGAGACATCTGCGATGTGGAAGAACCACGTTAATATGGTTGAACCAGTGGGGGATATTTTGCACGTTACAAAAACATTGAAATTGGCATTGAGGCGATAATCATGGGGGATGATTTTAGGTCAATCATATACCAGTGGAAGACAGTGCTAAACTAAAAATACAAATATAAATGGCTGATATTATGGATAAAAAAAATATTAATTTGAATTTAATTAGAGATACAGTAATTACGTTGACTGATTGATTTGCAGATGCTAACTCCTTCCATTTTGGTTTCATGCAAGATCCAGGGAGATCGATCCTGTGATCATATTAGGGATCACGAGGGTACGGCTTAACAGGCTTACGGTGAACGGCTGATTTATTTAGCCGGGGGTGCTATCATAAACGCCCAATCACCTGCTCCTTTTGCTAATCCCTAACAAAAGAAAGCCTGTTTTCCACACCCGTGGATAGCTGGTTTCATTTTTGCATTTCGATTGTGCTAATTTTAACGCAATACCCGATATATTGCGGTAATAATTTACACTTATATCCGTTTTATGAAAGACACGACATGGCTATGGTAAAATCTCTTTTTGTATTAATATGTATTGGTTTTTTCTTTACGGCAGGCGCGCAAACAGCTGCCCCCGAAATTAATTTCGTTAATTACCAACGATCCTTCCCTGTATTTAACGAGGCCCTGAAACGCAAAGAAGATACGCT
>JBDUAY010000487.1:0-4233 GCA_040004415.1 Bacteroidota bacterium
AATGAATTACCCTGGGAAGATTTACATAATGGCTTGCAACGCCAGCTATTTGGTTATGATGATAAAATAATGATGCTGAAAATAAAGTTTGAAAAGGGTGCGGTTGGAACGATGCATCATCATCCGCACAGCCAGGTAACGTACATTGAAAGTGGTGTGTTTGAAATGACGATTGACTATGTTACCAAAAGACTTACAACCGGCGATGGTTATTTTGTCCTTCCAGGTTTAGAACATGGCATTGTTTGCATTGAGCCAGGTATGTTGGTGGATGTTTTCAGTCCGCACCGCGAAGATTTTTTACCGAAATAGAACGTTTTTTTTGCCACAGCGGCAAATGAGGTATTTCACGGAGCTGACGAAATATTTTTTACGCGTCTAAAAATTGTGATCACGATCTGGAAAATCACTTCCATCCTATACATCCCAGTTCAGACAATTACAAAGAAGCCCGTAACGTCAACTGAAACGGTATAGCGATATGTTCTTTTGATTTTTCCAGTACCAGTTGTGCCGCCTTTTCGCCCATCATCTGGAAGTCTGTTGAAATAGTAGTAATGCCATTTAATATTATTTTTTTCATGGGCGTTTCGTTGTAAGAAATAACACCTACATCTTTACCAACCTGCAGGCTGGTAGCCAATATTTTTTCAATCAGTAAAACAAGATCATTTTCCATCAGGTTAATATATACCTCTCCTTCTTTAATTGGCTCTGTATTAATATCGTGCACCACTTTACTATTAAAAGCGTACTGGTGACAAAAACTATAAAAACCTTTCAGTATTTCCTGCGGATGATAGGTGTACTCCGGAAAAATAATTTTTAGCGTATGGTACTTGCTAAGTTGTTCCAGCGCCTGCTCCAGTGCATCATAAATATCTTTTTCAAAATTTTCGTAGATAGCGCCATATTCACCTGCTATACCGGGAACCAGCAGGTCCAATAAAATCAATTTCTCTTTCGGAATCGTATTAATAATCTCATACGCATTTTCGCCACCATCCATAAAATGCGGAATGATGACATAGTGAGAATATTCATCCTTTTTATTGACCAGTAATTTTTTAAAAATGGCGAAATCATTATTGTAAATATAAAAATCAACAGAAGCCGTCTCGCCCAGCGCGGCAACAAATGCATCGTAAATAATTTTCTTATGCGGACTTAATTTGTTGAAGAGAAGAAAAATTTTTAACTGCTGATTTAGTTCTGTCGTCTTTACAAAATATCCTTTTCCGGGTACAGAGCCCAGCACGCCAATTTTCTTAAGATGCTTATATCCTTTTTCAGCGGTATCCCTGGAAATTTCAAATTCAAAACTTAGCTCGTTGATAGACGGAAGTATTTCATCTTTATTTATTTTGCCTGCTGCAATGGCCTTAATAATGGAATTAGCCAACTGCAGGTATTTGGGTGTGGCAGAATAATAATCAATAAACAAGTGTTGAAATATAGAATCTTTTTTCATTTGCGCTGCCAGTTCATGGTGCTTTGTATTCACAGGTTAATGCTACCGCTATTTAATTCAGGGATGTTATTTTTTTATGCAATCGTTGCCGAAGTAAACCGGGCTATAAAATACCCTGAAAAATTACGGAAAAATAAATATAAAAAGCATGATGGTACATGATAGATAAACTGGTGCTATCTGTTACATTTACGTCTCATTTGCAAGCCATATTGAAAAAATACTAAACATGGGTGTTATCTTAGGTGTCATTTTTCATTTTATCGGCGGTTTTGCCTCCGGTAGTTTTTATATTCCATACAAAAAAGTAAAGGGCTGGGCCTGGGAAAGCTACTGGATCGTGGGTGGTCTTTTCTCCTGGTTAATTGTTCCGCCATTGGCCGCCTGGCTTACCATTCCCGGTTTCACAGAAATTATAAAACAGACCAGCACCAGTTCCATCGGCTTAGCTTATTTTTTTGGTTTACTCTGGGGCATCGGCGGTTTAACCTACGGCCTGGGTGTACGCTACCTCGGTGTTTCATTGGGAAGCAGTATTATATTGGGTTTATGCATGGTCTTTGGCGCGCTCATCCCTTCTATTTATTACGACTTTTTTCCAAAGACCGGCAAGGATACATTCAGCATGCTGATAGGTTCCCGGTGGGGGCTAACGGTATTGTTAGGTCTTGCATTGTGTATAGTGGGTATCATTTTTTGTGGAAAGGCGGGCACTATGAAAGAAAAAGAATTATTGCTAACAAGGGGTGCCGCTCCGGACCCGGACGACATTCTCCCGGGCGCTGACGCACATGGTGCAAAAATGGCCACCGAATATAAATTTGGCCTGGGCATGCTGGTGTCAATTATATCAGGTGTGCTGAGTGCGTGTTTTAATTTCGGGCTGGAAGCGGGAAAACCGATGGCCGATACAGCTAACATGCTATGGAAAAATGCGCATCCCGGACAAGGAGAATTTTTGTTTCAGAACAATGTTACCTACGTGATTGTTTTATGGGGCGGATTAACCACCAATTTTATCTGGTGCATGATCTTAAATGCACGTAATAAAACATTTGGAGATTATACCAATCCAAAAACACCATTGCTGTCGAATTATGTGTTTGCCGCACTTGCTGGCATCACCTGGTTTTTGCAATTCTTTTTTTACGGTATGGGTGAAAGTAAACTGGGCAATGGAGCCAGTTCATGGATTTTGCACATGGCATTTATTATTCTTACCGCCAACATGTGGGGCATCGTGTTAAAAGAATGGAAAGGCGTGAACAAAAAAACAACTACTATGATTGCAATGGGCATAATAACAATCATCCTGTCTGTACTGGTAGTAGGATATGGTAATTCATTGCATCAATAGAATATTTTTATTAATTTATAAAAGACATAACTATGTCAGTTAGTACAACCAAAGAATTTAAGCACGTAAGTTATCTGTGGGATGAAAAAAAAGCCGCTGAACTTGCTGGTGATGAAGTGGGGCTCTTAATCTATCGTTCCAATTTGCTGGGCGCAGATTTGCGTCTTACCAATTACGGAGGCGGTAACACATCGTGCAAGGCCATGGCAAAAAACCCTTTGACCGGAGTTGACACGCAAGTGATGTGGGTGAAAGGATCTGGCGGCGATATTGGCACGTTAAAAAAAAGCGGCCTGGCAGCGTTGTATATGGATCGTTTGCTTAGTTTGAAAAATATTTATCGCGGTATAGAACATGAAGACGAAATGGTGGAACTGTTCAATCATTGTATTTATGATTTAAGTTCCAAAGCTCCTTCTATTGATACCGCGCTGCATGGCTTTCTTCCTTTCAAACATATTGATCACCTGCATCCGGATGCCGCCATTGCTATTGCTGCTGCTAAAGATGGAAAGAAGATCACCAAAGATTTATTTAATGGAACGATTGGCTGGGTAGAATGGCAGAAGCCTGGTTTTGATTTGGGATTAAAATTAAAGGAATGCCTCGATGAAAATCCTGGTATTCGTGGTATTATGCTGGGCTCCCATGGATTATTTACCTGGGGTGATACGGCTTATGATAGTTATATTAATACGCTGGAAGTAATTGAACGCTGTGCTGAATACCTGGAAGATAACTATGGCAAAAAAGGACCTGTTTTTGGCGGACAACAATTGCAATCTTTGCCAAAAGAAGAACGCTTGCAGCAGGCTGCTGCATTGGCGCCTACACTGCGTGGTTTTTGTTCCAGCAAACAAAATATGATCGGTCATTTTACAGATGATGAGCGCGTATTGGAATTTATCAACTCAAAAGATCTTGGCAGGCTGGCACCAATGGGCACCAGTTGCCCGGATCATTTTCTACGAACTAAAATTAGCCCGCTGGTACTGCAATTGGCCCCAACAGAAAATTTGAGTGATGCAAAATCGCTAAAAGAAAAACTGGCACCTGCGTTTGAGGCTTACCGCGAGATGTACACGGAGTACTATAATACTTGTAAACATCCCAACAGTCCGGCGATGCGTGATGCCAACCCGGTGGTAATTATTTATCCGGGTGTGGGCATGTTCACTTTTGCGAAGGATAAACAAACCGCCAGGGTGGCTGCGGAGTTTTATACCAATGCAATTAATGTAATGAAAGGTGCAGAGGCCATTTCAGAATATACTTCATTACCCCGGCAGGAAGCATTTAATATTGAATATTGGCTGCTGGAAGAAGCAAAACTGCAACGTATGCCAAAGCCAAAAGCATTGACCGGCCGCATTGCGCTGATTACCGGCAGTGCCGGTGGTATTGG
>JBDUAY010000113.1:0-14325 GCA_040004415.1 Bacteroidota bacterium
TGGATAATTTCTACTTCATCCATAGTAAATTCATGATCACCTTCAGAAGAATTGATATTAATCAGTATCCATTTGGCACCGCTGATATCATTGTCGTTCAGCAGTGGTGAATTCAGTGCTTCCTCAATTGCTCTTTGTGCACGATCTTCTCCTTCTGCTACAGCATTACCCAGAATAGCCACGCCACCGTTTTTCATTACGGTGCAAACATCTGCAAAGTCAACATTTATTTGCCCGGTACTATTAATAACATCGGTGATACATTTAGCAGCGGTCGCCAAAACGTTATCTGCTTTTGCAAAGGCCTCTTTCATTTTAAGATTACCAAACTGGTGGCGCAATTTATCGTTGCTGATCACAAGCAAGGTATCAACATATTGCTTCATCGCCTGGATACCTTCTTCTGCCTGCAACTGGCGCTTTTTTCCTTCATAAGAAAAAGGCGTGGTAACAATACCAACAGTAAGTATATTAAGGTCCTTACAAATTTTTGAAATGATCGGCCCTCCGCCCGTACCAGTACCGCCGCCCATGCCTACTGTAATGAAAGCCATCTTGGTATTTACTTCCAGGATTCGCTTTATCTCTTCCAGGCTTTCTTCACAGGCTTGTTTACCAATTTCGGGGTTAGCACCAGCACCCAGGCCTTGTGTAAGATGAGGCCCCAGCTGAATTTTATTTGGTACGTTACTCTGCGCAATAGCCTGGGCGTCGGTATTGCAGATAATAAAATTTACGCCATCAATGTTTTGGCTGTACATGTGGTTTACAGCATTGCTTCCGCCTCCACCTACACCTATTACTTTAATAATAGATGATTTCTCTTTTGGTAAATCGAAATGTATCATAATTACAACATTTTGTACGCATACGGTGTACGGTTTTATACAGCGTATCTGCGATGTATGAATCTAAATGGTTAGTATAACGGGGCATAAGGTCCAGGGATAAAGGGGTAAGGAAGAACGTTTCAAACCCTACACACTGTCCCGTATACCTTTTACCCTATAAATGTTTGTCTTCTTCTTCTTTAAATAAATCGATCAGGCCATCTTTAAATTTGCCCCAAAAATTACCGGTCATAATTCTTCTTCTGCCCGATACACCAATTACCGGTGCCTGCTCTTCTGTAATTACTTCTTCCGCTTCTGCAACAGCCTGGTTCTGTTTCAATGTTTCAGGTACTTCTATTTTTACATGGGCTGTTTCAAATTGTTTACGGTTGTGTTCATAATCATCGTATCCCTTCAGTATAAGACCGATACAAGTTGAATAAGTTGGTTTGGCGAGCTCGTCCAGGTGACCAGCAGCCAGGTGTTCAGTAGGAAAACCAATACGTGCGTTCAAACCGGTTACATATTCTGTTAATTGTATCAGGTGTTTTAATTGCGACCCGCCGCCGGTTAAGACAATACCGCCATTCAGCATACGGTTATCCATTCCAACCTGCTTAAGGTGATAAGAAACAAAATCCATTATTTCACTCATCCTCGCCTGTATAATATTAGCCAGGTTTTTTACACTGATTTCTTTTGCCGGCATACCGCGCAAACCCGGAATCGTGATAAATGCATTTGCTTTTGCTTCATTTGATAAAGCTGAACCAAACTGTACTTTCATTTGCTCAGCCTGTGTTTTCAATACACCTAAACCCGTCTTGATATCATTGGTAATATTTTCTCCACCAAAAGGAATAACCGCTGTATGTTTTAAAATGCCTTCATAAAAAACAGCCAGATCAGTAGTACCACCTCCAATGTCTACAATGGCAACGCCGGCTTCCAGATCTTCTTGTCCCATTACTGCACTGGCAGAAGCCAATGGCTGCAATACCAGGTCTTTTGTAATAAGGTTACTTTTTTCTACAGCGCGGTTAATATTACGAATGGCATTTTTATCGCCTGTTATAATATGAAAATTAGCACCCACTTTAACACCCCCATACCCAATTGGGTTAGGTATATTTTGGAAATTGTCTACTGTAAATTCCTGCGGTATAACATCTATAATTTGATCGCCTGCCGGAATATATGTTTTAAACTGATCGGCAATCAGCTGGTCAATTTCGCGTTGCGTGATTTCTTCGTTGGTATCCTGCCGCACAATATCACCACGTGTTTGTAAGCTTTTAATATGGTGGCCTGCAATACCAACATATACTTCTTTAAACTCAATTCCGGTATTAGATGCCATGCAATTATCAAGCGCAGCGCGGATAGCTTTGATAGTTTCGTCAATATTTAACACTTGTCCGTGTTTGACGCCATTGCTATTAGCGCGGCCAAAGCCAACTATTTCAAGCTTGCCATATTCGTTTTTACGGCCGGCAATACAGGCAATTTTTGTAGTGCCTATATCAAGCCCCACAATAATTGGTTGTTCATTATTCATAGATGTATGTTTGTTTTTAGTTGTTCCATTTTTGTTGACTTAAATGTTTATTCACTACTACGCTTCAATAATCTATGCACATTAACCACTCATTTTTTTCATGACAGCCTTTGGTTGTTTGGTTTCTTTAGGGTTTGGCACTGGTTTTTTAAAGGGCTGTACGGCCCGGCTTTTCAATGATGTTGGATGAGCTGAGGATGGAACTTTATTAAACGAATTTTTTACCGCGGCATTTCGCTGGTTATCTTTTAAAATCGTTAAAGTTGGCACAGGCGCTGCATTTACAACAATATTATTATCCACCATTGTGGATACCGTGTCATATGGCAACTGCTTTGATGCATCTATCAGTTTTTGAATATTTTTCAATGCCTGTAATGAATCAACTTTTCCGGCCGTTCCTTTTTTTGTAGCTACAACCTGTTTATTGTAGGCCACATTTATAATGCTGTATTTGTCAAGACCAACTTTAGCACCCACCTGCTGGTAAAATAAAAACAAGCGGTGAAATTTTTGTTCGTAGTCTGTACCATCTCCGAATGCGATAATATGTTTGCCGATGACCGGTATCATTTCAAATGTTCTGTTGGGCGTAATATCTATTTGTCCTATTTGTGCCATCCAAAAAGGTTGGGACAAAATAAACGGGCTCATTTTTATTATCTGTTGCATTAATAAGCTGTCAGCGCCGTACAATCTTTCTTTATCTGCAGGAAAGTTGCTGTAAACAGGCAGCTTTATTATTAGTTTGCTGTTTAATGGAAGTTGCTTACCGCTGCTGTCGATATAAAAGCTATTCCCGTTAACTGTAAATATCCTTGCCACAGGCATTCTTTCTTCAACTACTATTCGCAACACACCGTTATTATCAAAAAACAATTGACCACTTTTTATCCAGACATTTTCTTCCAGCAAGGCTTCCATTTTTTTAAGATCGAAGGATGCCAGCGGCTTGCCACGCAGCGGGTTATTTTTATCGGGCGCCATAATATTCATTACGTCCTGCCTGTTTAAAAAGAATTCACCGTCTTTACCAGTAATAGCAATGTCTACGCCTGTACAATTTTTATGATTTTTTTTGTTGATGGCAGCGATCAGCAATACCAATAAACCTGCACCCACCACTACCGCCAGCGACAGGAACAAAATCTTTTTTATATTGCTTTTGAAACTCATTTCTTTTCCAGTATTTCTTTTATGGGTTGAACCAGGGCATCAATGTCTCCCGCTCCTGCTGTTATCAGTATTTCTGTAAATTGCTCATTAAAACCCGGTACCAGTTCTTTTTTTATGCATTTTAACAATTCTTCCTTGCTTACAATTCTTCTATTCGGATTTTTCATTTTACTGAGTATAGTATTGCTGCTTACGCCTTCCATTGGTAATTCCCTTGCAGGATAAATGGGCAACAACAATACTTCATCAGCCAGATCAAGGCTTTCTGCAAAACCCTCCGCCAAATCATTTGTTCTTGAAAAAAGATGCGGTTGAAAAATAACCGTACATTTTTTTCCATTGAACAAAGCCTTGGCACCACTAATCAATGCCTTCAATTCTGCAGGGTGATGCGCATAATCATCAATAAAAATAACTTCACCCCGGCCCTTTTGTGAAGAAGGTGGGATAATATATTCAAACCTTCTTTTTATCCCTTTAAAAGATGCTACCGCTTCTTTGATCCTGCCATGATCTATTCCAAGTAAATGTGCAACCGTTATAGCCGCTACCGCATTCTCCACATTATGCATTCCACCCATATGCAAAACCACATCTGACACCATGCTGTCCTTTATCATTACATCAAACTGGTAACCCCCATTGGTTAAACGAACATTGGTTGCACAGGCATCAGCACTTTCATTCTGGCGGCTGTACGTAAGATGTTTGTCAGCTTTTAAATCGTTGCCACGCCTCAATCCAAACTTATTGAGCAGCGTACCACCTTTTTTTACTTTAGATCCAAATTCTACAAACGCATCCTGCAAAGCCTCTTCCGTTCCGTAGATATCCAAATGATCCGGATCCATAGAACTGATGATGGCGATATCCGGGCTCAGGCGCAAAAAACTTCTGTCGTATTCATCTGCTTCAATTACACAAACATTGCGTTCACTGCTCCAGAAATTGGTTTGATAGTTTACTGAAATACCGCCCAGGAACGCATTACAGCCATAACCAGTAGCGCGCAGCAAATGCGCAATCATGGTGCTGATAGTTGTTTTACCATGTGTGCCACCGATGCAAATATTAAAAGAACTATTGCTGATGATGCCCAGCACCTCGCTACGTTTCAACAGCTCAAAACCATTCGCTTTGTACCATTTCATTTCTTTATGATCCCTTGGTACTGCGGGCGTGTACACTACCAATTGAACATCCTTCGAGGCCAGCGTTTCATTGTCTTCATAATGAATGGCAATACCTTCTTCTTCCAGTTTTTTTGTAAGTGGGGTGGATGTTTTATCGTAGCCACTTACCATGCAGCCCTCCTTCGAATTAAAATACCTTGCCAGCGCACTCATGCCAATGCCACCAATACCAATAAAATAAATTCGTTTTATATCGTTCAATTCTATCATTGTATTCCTGATCATTAATTGTGAGACGTAAATCGTAACAGCGCTCAACCCTTCAACCTATCAACTCTTCATCCACTCAATTATTCAACCCGCCAATCAATTCCAAAATTTTACCCGCAATTCTTTCAGCGGCATCAGTTACTGCCAGCTTGGTAATATTTTCCTTTAACATTTGCTGCTGCGGTTCATCTTTTATTAAATCAATTACCACGGCTACAAGTTTTTCTTTTGCCTCGCTATCTTTTATTAGAATGCCGGCATTTTTAATTGCCAGGTGCTGCGCATTTACCGTTTGGTGATCTTCTGCGGCAAAAGGAAAGGGAACAAACACGACTGCTTTTTTTGCAACACAAAGTTCTGCAATCGTCATAGCGCCAGATCTTGCTACCACCACATCTGCCGCTGCATACGCCATTTCCATTTGGGCAATAAAATCATTCACCCATACATTGGTTTTACCTGCGGCAACTTGTTTTGCCCTTTCGGCATAGGGTTTACCGGTTTGCCATATCAGTTGAACATCATTTTGCTCAAATTCATTAATATGCTGATCGATAGCTTCATTAATTCCTTTTGCACCAAGACTTCCACCAGTTACCAGGACAGTTTTTTTATTTTGATTTAACCCGAAAAAATCAATGGCTGCTGATTTTGTTGCAGTACTATTGACGATACTGCTGCGTACAGGGTTGCCCGTTATGATCAGCTTATTTGCCGGAAAAAATTTCTCCATCCCGTCGCTGGCGACGAAAATATTGGTCGCTTTGTTACCCAGCATTTGATTGCTTTTGCCAGCAAATGAATTGCTCTCGTGAATAAAAGTTGGTATCCCCTTGCTTTGTGCAAAACGTAACACCGGAAAACTTGAATAACCACCCACGCCTATTACCGCATCGGGCATAAAATCTGCAATAATAGCACGTACCTGGAAATAACTTTTTAACAGTTTGAATGGTAACCCAATATTTTTTATCAAAGAACTTCTGTTAAACCCGGTAATATCGATGCCTTTAATTGAATAACCCGCCTGCGGCACTTTTTCCATTTCCATTTTTCCTTTGGCACCAACAAATAGTAAGTCAATCCCTGGTCGCATTTCTTTTAATGCATTGGCAATTGCAATGGCCGGAAAAATATGCCCGCCTGTTCCTCCTCCTGCTATGATAATTTTTTTATTCATCGCCAGGTTCGTTTTCAGTTAATGCCGGTTGCAGATTACCCTCTAATTTCTCCACATTTGTTGCTACACTTAATATAATTCCGATAGCAATACAGGTAAAAATAAAGGAGCTGCCGCCCATGCTTATCAACGGAAGTGTAACCCCTGTTACCGGAAACAGGTTCACTGCTACCGCCATATTTGCCAATGCTTGTATCACCAGTGTAAAACTTAGTGCCAGTGCTAAGAAAGCGCCGAACGCATACGGGCAACGCTTAAAAATTCTTATGCACCGGTATAAAAAAACAAGGTAGATAAACGTTATAAAAACGCCCCCCAGCAATCCGTATTCCTCAATAATAATGGCGAAAATAAAATCACTGTAAGGATGCGGTAAAAAATTTCGTTGCTCGCTATTACCCGGACCAACGCCCATCCAGCCACCTTTTGCAATAGCAATTTTTGCCTGGTTCACCTGGTAATTATCATCATTGTCTGCATCAGCACCGCCATACATAAAATTTTCTACGCGGTTAACCCAGGTGCCCACACGGGCAAATAGTTTTGAATGCGTTTCCGGTTTTATTATCTCACCATTATTTTGTTTATGATGAACCACCGCCATAGAAATCAGTACCATTACTGGTATCAGCGCAACACCAACAACAAGCAAAATGTGCTTTGTATTTACGCGGCCGATAAACATTATCAGCATACTGGTAGCACCAATAAGCAACGCAGTAGATAAATTGGCGGGCGCGATCAGTATACAAATAAGGCCCACAGGAATAATGACAGGTAAAAATCCTTTCTTGAAATCTTTAATATTATCCTGCTTTTTACTGAGCAAGCGACTCAGGTACATAAACAACGCCAGCTTAGCCAGGTCGGATGTTTGAACCGTCATTTGTATAATGGGAAGCCTTATCCAGCGGCTTCCTTCATTTAACCGAACGCCAAAAAAAAGCGTATACACCAGCAATGGTATCGACACAAGAAATAAAAGCCTGGCTATTTGCGAGTACAGGTTATAATTTACTTTATGTAAAAAATAAATTATCATGATGCCAATCGCGATAAAAACAATTTGCTTGAATAAATAAGATTCATTGCTTTTACTTAACCGGTAGGCAAGTGTTCCTGTACTGCTGTAAACAACCAGCAGTGACACCAGCGCCAGTACTACTACTGCAGCCCAGATCACTTTATCGCCCCTGGTTTTTTGACCAATGCCTTTAAAAGGATTTTTTTCTATGGATGCAAATTCGTTCACGCTAATATTTACGAATGTTTACTAATGTTACAGATTCCTTTCAAGCGTAGGGTAAGCCCCAACCCTGCAGTTATAATTCTCTTACTGCTTCTTTGAATTGTCTTCCCCGGTCTTCATAATTTTTAAATAAATCAAAACTGGCACAGGCAGGACTTAATAAAACCACGTCTCCTTTTTCTGCAAAATGAAAAGCCGATTGAACAGCTTCTGCCGCACTCGCTGCATTCACAATTAATTTCACCTGCCCGTCAAATGCATCATGAATTTTCTGGTTATCAATACCCATGCATATGATCGCTTTCACTTTTTCTTTCACCATTTCAAGCAGCAAAGAATAATCATTGCCTTTATCCACACCACCCAAAATAAGAATGGTTGGTTTTTCCATGCTCTCCAATGCAAACCAGGTACTGTTTACATTGGTTGCCTTGCTATCGTTAACAAATTCAACACCACGCACAGTGGATACATGTTCCATCCGGTGCTCAAGTGCTTCAAAAGATTCTATGGCTTCTCTTATCTTATCTTTACGCAACCCCAGCGTAGCCGCTGCAATACCTGCTGCCATCGTGTTATACTGATTGTGTTTGCCCCTGAGTGCAAAATCATAAATACTCATGGTTACGCGTTCGCTGTTTGCTTCAATAATCATTTGTCCGTTTTTAATAAAGCCGCCGTTGCTGGGTTGTTGTTGCATGGTAAATGGTAATGGGTTAGATTGGATTGCAAATTTGTTCATGTACTGCATCGTCACCGGATCGTCTGCACAATAAATAAAATAATCCTCTTTTGTTTGGTTCATCGCTATGCTAAATTTGCTGGCGATGTAGTTCTCAAACTTATAATCGTACCTGTCTAAATGATCTTCCGTAATATTGGTCAGTATGGCTATTTCCGGCCTGAACGTTTTGATATCATCTAACTGAAAAGAACTAACCTCTGCTATGTACAAGGCCTTTGGGTTTTCTGCTACCTGTTTGGCAAAAGAATAACCAATGTTGCCCACCAGTGCAGCGTCAACGCCCGCATGTTTACAGATGTGGTACATAAGCGAAGTAGTCGTTGTTTTACCATTGCTACCGGTAATAGCAACAATTTTACTATCCCCTTTGTATCGGTAAGCCAGTTCAATTTCACTGATAACACGTATACCTTTTGCACGTATCTTTTTCATCAGTTCATTCTTCTCCGGGATACCCGGGCTTTTCACAATTTCAGCTGCGTTCAGGATCAGATCCTCTGTATGACCTGATTCTTCATACGCAATGCCATTTGCTTTTAATTCCTGCTTGTACACCTCTTTCAAAGATCCATTGTCAGAAAGAAATACTTCATATCCGTGCTGCTTCGCCAGTAATGCAGCCCCTGCACCACTTTCGCCTCCACCAAGTATGACCATTCTTTCAGCCATTAAATAATTGTTTTCAATCGTTAACTGATCCGGATTAGGGGGTTTTTCAACAGTATGAAACTTCTTTCTGCAACCACAATCTCTTATCAGCCTTAAGGGGTTTTCAACAGATGGATTTTACTTGCCGTGGTTTTTCAGCAACTTTTTTAACCTCATTGATTCGTATATTTTCGTTTCTATCTTATTTTTAACGTCACAATAGAAAGCAACACGCATAAAATAGTTACTATCCAGAAACGTGTTACAATTTTACTTTCATGGTAACCCAGTTTCTGATAATGATGATGCAGCGGGCTCATTAAAAATATCCGTCTTCCCACTCCATATTTTTTACGCGTGTATTTAAAATAACTGACCTGCAGGGTTACACTAAGAACTTCTACCAGGAACACACCACAAAAAATAGGTATCAATAATTCTTTGCGCACCATAATTGCCAGCGCTGCTATTATACCGCCCAATGTTAAACTGCCGGTATCACCCATAAAAACCTGTGCGGGATACGCATTGTACCACAGGAAACCAATACATGCCCCCACCATTGCCGCAATAAAAATGGATAACTCGCCGAGATTGGGTATGTACATGATATTGAGATAATCTGCTACACGAATATTACCGCTGGCATAAGCAAAAATGCCAAGGCATATACCAATAATTGCCGACACACCCGTTGCCAGTCCATCAATACCATCTGTTATATTAGCACCATTGGATACTGCGGTAATAATAAATATTACGATGACCAGGTACAATATCCAGGTATAACCCCTCAATGCTTCCGGCAATAATTTTGAATAATTAAATTCATGTGTTTTTACAAAAGGAATCGTGGTGATAGGATAATCCGATTTTACAAAATACCGGTAACTGTTATCCAGCTTAACAATTTTTAGATCTTTCGGATTCACCGTTTTAATATCGCCGGTAAATTCACGGTACGCCTTAACATTGTCATTAAACAATAATGTTAGTCCGATGATCAGTCCGAGGCCTACCTGCCCGGCTATTTTAAACCATCCTGCCAATCCATCTTTATCTCCTTTTTTATAGTTAACGCCCTGCTGCAGTGCAATTTTTTTTGACCGCAGTTTTAAATAATCGTCAATAAAACCAACTATACCCATCCATATGGTTGACAATATCATTAATCTTATATATACCTTATGCAAATCTGCCAGCAATAAAGTTGGTACGAGTATACCAAGAATGATGATCAATCCGCCCATGGTGGGTGTTCCCTTTTTCTGCTGTTCGCCTGCAAGGCCAAGATCCCTAACGGTTTCTCCTACCTGCTTTTTTACCAGGAAGTTTATGAGGCGTTTACCATAGACAGATGTGATGGTTAACGATAACAATATTGCCAGCAACAACCTGAACGTAATGAATTGAAACAACGCTCCGCCCGGCATTTTAATGCCTTGTTGTTTTAACCATTCAAATAGGGAGTATAGCATCTGTTATTATTATTTATTTATCCAGTAACTGAAATACACCCAGCAATTCTTCTTTGTCATCAAAATGGTGTTTCACCCCTTTTATATCCTGGTATTTTTCGTGGCCCTTACCGGCAATCAATACAATATCTTCTGGCTTGCTTAAACTAATGGCTGTTTTTATTGCTTCCCTGCGGTCTGCTATTGACACTGTTTTTCTTTTTGCTGCTGTATTTAAACCCTGTTCCATATCTTTTAAAATCTGGTACGGATCTTCGCTGCGCGGATTGTCTGATGTAAGAATTACCCGATCACTGTATTTGCAGGCTTCTGCTGCCATCACCGGTCTTTTTGTTTTGTCCCTGTCACCCCCGCAGCCTACAACTGTAATAATTTGCTCGTATCCTTTGCGTAACTGTTGTATGGTAACCAACACATTTACCAATGCATCTGGTGTATGCGCATAATCCACAATACCCATTATTTTTTCTTTGGGCGATACGATACAATCAAACCTTCCTTCTGCGCCGGTTAATATACTCAGGCAACGAAGCACTTCATGTTTATCTTCTTTCAAACAAAGCGCCGCACCGTATACTGCCAGCAGGTTATAGGCATTAAACTCGCCAATCATTCTGAAGTGAACTTCCTGGTCATTCACCACCATCACCAACCCGGTTAATGCATTTTCAAGAATCTTTCCTTTAAAATCTGCCAGTGTTTTAAGGCTGTAATAATATTTGAAGGAATGCGTATTCTGCAGCATCACCGCGCCACGCTTATCATCTACATTTGAAATGGCAAACGAACCGGAAGGCAAAGAATCAAAAAAAGATTTTTTCACCCGGATGTATTCATCAAAACTGTTATGATAATCAAGATGATCGTGCGTAATGTTACTAAACAGCGCGCCCGTAAAATGCAGTCCTGCAATACGCGATTGATGAATAGCGTGCGAACTGCATTCTATAAATACATGGGTGCAACCTTCATCCAGCATCTGCTTCATTAACTGGTTAAGTGACATCTGATCAGGCGTTGTATGTGTAGCCGGCAGAATTTTATCACCAATATGATTTTGAACCGTACTCAGCAAACCACATTTATAACCCAATGCGGTAAACAGTTTGTATAATAATGTTGCAATCGTTGTTTTACCATTGGTACCGGTTACGCCCACCAGTTTTAATTTCTCTGATGGCTGACCGAAAAAATTATGCGCCATATAACCAGCTGCAGAAGCGCTGTTTTCTACTTGCACATATGTGATGTTCTCATACAGAACTGCCGGAAACTGTTCGCATATAATTACCGCGGCGCCTTTTTCTATTGCTTTATCTATATAATGATGCCCGTCTGATGCAGCTCCTTTGATGGCGATAAAAGCAGTGCCCTCACTGATCTTTCTTGAGTCTATTTGTACATCTTTCACCATGGCTTGTGTATTGCCATGTACAGAGCGGATGCTCACCTTATATAATATGTCCTGCAATATTGCCATACGCTTTACCTCACTGGTTCAGTTCTATTTTTATTAATTGATTTTTGCTGATTGCCGTTCCCGGGTCAACACTTTGCAGCATCACTTTCCCCCTGCCTTTTGCCAGCACTTTCATATTCATACTTTCCAGCAGGTACAACGCATCTTTCAATCCCATACCTCTTACATTGGGCATTGTATTCTTTGCTACCCAGCGCGTACTTACAACAGGCTTATTATTGTTGCTGTACATACTGCTCCACGGCTGATTGTTTGCCGAATCAATGAAATCAATATTCAATGTGTTCAATACTTCTTTTACATCTTTTGTTCCGCCTGCATAATAAAAAAGAGTGCTGTCCTTTTTTACTACATTAATCCCCTGGCCTGCGTTTTTTTCTGCGTATAGCTTGTCGGCTACTTCTCTAAAAACCGGTGCTGCCACCTGGCCGCCCATATGTTTTTCGGGATGTGGTTTTGTTTTAATGACCACGATGCAGGTGTATTGTGGTTTGTCGAAAGGAAAATACCCTACAAACGAAGCCTGGTAAACACCATCGTCATAACTGATATCCTTACCCGCAACATGGGAAGTACCTGTTTTGCCTGCCGCGCTGTAAACGGCATCTTTAAAAACAAGCTTGCCCGTCCCTTCGGTTGTTACTGCCAGCATACACTGTTGTGCAGCTTTAACAATAGATTCATCAGCAATCTTTTCGTCCAATACTTCCGGCTCAAAGGACTTAATTACCTGGCCGTTGTTTTCGATACGGTTTACGAGGTAAGGTTTTACCATTTTACCATTATTGGCAATTGAATTGTACAGCATCAGGGTTTGTAATGGTGTTACTTCAATTGCATAGCCAAAACTCATGGTTACCATGGCATGCAAACCTTCATTGTTACGTTTTATTTTAGGTAGCACAGGCCGTTCTTCGCCAACTAAATCAATTCCTGTTTTTGTATCAAAATGAAATTTATGCAGGTAGCTGAGGTATTTATCTGGTTGTGTTGCAAATGTGTTGTAAGCAATCCTGCTCATGCCCACATTAGAACTATGTGCAAAACATTCCCTTATTGTAAGATCTGGTTTAGGCATGCGTTCTGCTTCGGTTACTGTTCGTACCCCCACATAATCACTACCGGTGGCGCCTACGTGCACCATATCATTAATGTTTACTTTTCCTTCACCTAAAACAGACAGCAGTGTTGCCAGTTTTATGGTAGACCCCGGCTCGGTTGCACGCAGGGCGTAATTATAGTCTTCCCAGTAATCGCCATCTGGTCTCTTGCCAAGATTAGCCATTGCTTTTATTTTGCCGGTTGCTGTTTCCATTACAACACATGTGCCATGGTCTGCATCGTTCTCAATCATCATTTTCATCAATGCATTTTCAGCAATATCCTGGGTGTTTACATCGATGGTAGTGATAATATCTTTTCCATTCTCCGGCTCTATTTCCGATCCTTCAATGGGAATAAAAGCACCGCCACTTATAAATCTTACCAGGCGCTGGCCTTTGTCTCCTTTCAATAATGTGTCGTATGTTCTTTCCAGTCCAACATTCTGATTGATAACTTTGCCATCCGGATTTATATAATCCCTCGACAATCCAATTGTTCTGTTGGCCAGCAATCCAAACGGGTTCAGTCTTTTATTTTTCACTTCTGCAATAAAGCCACTTTTATTTCTGCCCTGGTTCACCAATGGAAATGACCGCAAGATTTTATATTCTTCAAACGTGAGGTTCTTTCTTAATTCATAATAACGATCCTTGTTTTTGTACCCGGCCTGTAATTCTTTTTTATAGGCACTTGCTTTTTTGTCAGCGAAAAAATTGGCCAATGCTGTACTTAACGAGTCAACATATTTCTTAAAGCGCGCTCCATTTTTTTCACGCAATCCATCTGCACCAAAATCAATATAGATATCGAAGTACGGCACTGATGTGCTCAGCATATTGCCATCTTCACTGTAAATGGTACCGCGTTCCGCCTGCATGGGCATTAGCTTCGTATGCAGGCTATCACTTTTACTCCGCCACATATTTCCCTGCACCTGCTGTATATAGACAGCCCTGCCCAATATGCACATGCTTAGTACAACAATGCCGATGAAGCCAAGGTAAACCCGCCATAATATGTCTTTCTTTACTTCCAATAAACACTAATTGTACTAATGATGATTAATTGTATTTATCCAGGCAGGCTTACAGGTCCGCCCCTACTTTCCAATGCTGTCTTTTAAAATCATTGGCGGTTGCACCAATTCTTTTAACCCTAGCGGTGCAACTGCCTTTGCCAGTTCACTTTGTTTGCTGCGGAACATCACTTCACTCTTCATGGATTTATATTCATATTGCAGCTCTTTTACCTCTTTGCTTGTTTTATTAATATCTTTTATGGTGTTATCAGAATAATGTCCGTTGTAGATATATATCACCGCAAGCGCACTTAAAAAAAGGAAATACGGAATGTTTTTTACCATCCATTGATAATTAAATAGTCTTTTCCAATCGCGTTTTGCTTCTTTTTGCATGTCGTATTCAGTATTTAGATTCAATTTTCCATTGGTTTCACCAACGGTTACTGATAT
>JBDUAY010000488.1:0-4207 GCA_040004415.1 Bacteroidota bacterium
CGTTTTTGCACCCACTGTTTATAATCAGTTATCAAACCTGCGGAGAGGCACCCTTCTACACCCCGTGGAGAAGCCCGCCAGGATGAGGGGCGTTCGGATGGGAGGCCGGGGATGAGGGATGTGACAAGCATCTGTTCTTTTTTCTCTTTCTTTGCAAACGTTATGAATCAACCATTAAATACAAGTAAGATGTTTACGGAGGGGCACCCCCCTGCCTTTGGCGAGGGGCCGGGGGTGAGGTCCATGCAGGTCTTTAAATTCGGCGGCGCCAGTGTAAACAGCATAGAGAGAATAAAGAATGTGGCCAATATTTTACGCGGATTCTCCCATCAAAAAATATTGATCGTTATTTCAGCCATGGGTAAAACTACCAACGCGCTGGAGAAAGTAGTGGAAGCATTTTTTAGCGGACAAAAAGATCAATCCCTCCTGCTATTTGAACAGGTAAAAAATCAGCATATTACCACCGCAAAATATTTACTCGTGCAGAATTACCTTGCCTGTGAAGCACAGCTGCGTGATTTTTTTACCGAAGTAGAATGGCTGCTGCACGATAAACCCGTTCGTGAATTTGATTATTATTACGACCAGGTTGTGTGCGCCGGAGAGTTATTGTCGACCGCTATTGTTAGCGCATATCTAAATGAAGAAGGTATCAGAAATCAATGGCTCGACGTGCGCGATACATGCAGAACAGATGATAATTTCAGGGACGCCAATATTGACATTGCTTTCACGTCCAGGAAAGTTATCGAAAATGTGGCACCTGTTTTTAATGAATATGATTGGGTGATTACACAAGGCTTTATTGGATCAACAGATGAAAATGAGAGCACTACGCTTGGCCGTGAAGGCAGCGATTATTCTGCCGCCATATTTGCCAACATGCTGAATGCACAAAACCTTACGATCTGGAAAGATGTTGAAGGTGTGATGAATGCAGATCCCAAACAATTTAATGATGCACAGTTTTTAAGTGAACTGAACTATGATGAAGTGATTGAAATGGCCTATTATGGCGCGCAGGTGATTCATCCTAAAACTATCAAGCCACTGCAAAACAAAGATATTCCGTTGCACGTGAAATGCTTTTTGGACGCCACGTTACCTGGCACAACCATTCACAATAAAAATATTGATCACCTGCCGTCAATCATAGTTGTCAAAGACAACCAGGCATTGTTGCACTTGCATACACAGGATTTTTCTTTTATCGGTGAACAACCCATGAGTCGTTTGTATGAGATTTTTGCGGAGATAAAAATCAAACCAAACCTCATACAAACCGGTGCAGTAAGCCTGGTAGTTTGCCTTGATGATCGTGCTGATAAAATTGAAAAGCTGGCACTGGCAGCGTCTTCATTGTTTGAAGTGATTGTAGAAAAAGGATTGTCCATTCTTACCATCCGTCATTACAACGAAGCCTTGCTGCAAGAATTAACTGCTGGTAAACAAATTGTACTGCGGCAGCAAAATGAAGATACCGTGCAGGTACTGATGAAATAAAATGTGATGAATCTGGTGAGGTGAGAATAGAATTCGTCCGTCGTTGTTGGCGGTTTCATCACAACTGTCGGGAAGATTTCTTTTTGCTCTGCAGGCGCAATGTATAGGTAGGATTAAAATGATAAAAGGGGTTTCGTTCCGTAGCAACGTCTTATACAAATACCGCATAAAACGTTCCTACGGTACGATGAACACCACCTGAATGCCTTTTCTACCCATAAAATGTTCCGCTGGAACATCTTCCGAACCGTTGTGGTGTTTTCATCAACAAATGTTGGGAAGATTATGGTTTGCCGTCACCAATAGCATAATGCTCCGGGGGAGCTTCCTGTGCATTACTGGGGGCTCCGCTGGAGCCAGATTGCTTGTAATTTGATTCTTCTATAAACAGGGCGTCCCGCTGGGACGGATGCAACCTTTGTAAAACTCATCTTCGGGTACCTCCCGGCGGCGGACCTAACCCGCATGCACATCCTAAAACACAGGAATCATTTTATGTGCTGGAAGGAGAAATCCAGGTTAAAAACGAATCACAAACATATACCGCAGGCAAGGGATCTTTTGTAAACATCCCATTGGGCGGAATGGTGCATTGCTTCAAAAACAAATCAAATGAAGTGGCTAAACTTTTATGCATCGTAGTGCCGTCCGGACTGGAAGATTTCTTTCTTGAAATAGGCAAGCCAATAAATTCCATTACTTTCCTGCCACCGCCTGTTATAGATACAGCAGGAATGGAACGGATAAAAACTATCGCTGAAAAACATGGCCAGGTATTGTACCCGCCGGATTATTTGGGATAGACAGAACGCAGCTTTTTATGATTGAAAGGATGATTATGATTTGTTGCCGCGCACTTAATCCAACCCCAGGTCAACGGTTAACATTTTCTCCGGAGAAATTTCAGCGGGCTCACATCCAATTTGATAAATCAGGATATTATTTATCCGTTCAGTCATATCATTTTTATCAGTCAATTTTTCTCCAACAGATTCCCACACCAGGTTATAAACGTCCTTGACAGTTATAACACGCTCCCATCGTTGCACCGGTGCATTGAAGCTAAATTCTTTTTCAATTTTCGTAATTAATTTAATAATGCCGTGCCCCATGCGGGCAAGATAAACTAACTTTTTTACCAGCTGCAAAAATCTATACGGTTTCGAATAAGCACATTTCTTTGTCATCCTGGCGCAGGAGGCATCTAAGCAACTTGAAAAATAATATGCATTCTCAATAACGGAATCATTGACGCACTACTCTTCCATCAATGTCCATAAATACTTCTCATCCGGTTATTGAACTGATTCATTAACTGGTTGGTTAACTCGCGGTAGAGTTCATTGTAACTGGGTTGATTATTGAAAGCACCCTTGATGATGGCCCAATCCTTATCACTCAACGCACGATCATCGCCGGTATAGTTGCCCGTTAGTTTCTCCCAGGTGTACTGAGCAGAAATGCGATCGTTCCCTACCATTCTGCGCGAAGCGGCGTCTGTAATGCGGTAATCCATGCTGGCACGCGAATCGATTATGCGCCGCGTAATATTTACAGTTGCTGAAACTGTTGTGGTCTTTGTTTTGGTAGCATCTTTTTCATCCTTCTCTGTAATGTCTTTTGAAACAGTGTATTTATCACGGTTAACCGCCATTTGTCCGAACGAGATATCATACACATTGATGTCCATAAACTGATCTGCCCGCACTTCACGTGCCCGCGGTTCGCTGGTGTTGTAAAATTTATAGTAATGGCTTCCACCGATATTATTGAGGTTATAGACAATATCATTCTGAAAATAATTTCCATCAACCGTGTAATTGTTGAACCGCTGATCAAACTTGTCTACGATAATATTGGTGACGGCCATATTATAGGCAGCAGCTTTCTGCTCCTCTGCATCTTTATAGCCGGGAACATACGCCGATACCACTTTAAAATTCTCATATGCTTTTTGCGCACTGATACGATCACTGTGTTGCATAAACTCCATACCACGATCATACCGGTATGCTGCTGCATTCTCTGCCGCTGCCGAAACATCGGAGGCATAATTTCTTGCACTTACATGACTAAAAGCCGCCGGAGTTGAAGCAATGGCAACATACATTTTTTGCAGGGCAATATAATCACGGTAAATGATATCCAGTTTTTGTCCGTTTTGTGTTCCGGTACTGGCAGCTGCAATTGAATTCTGGTATTTCGTTACCGCTTCATTGTAAGCCTGCGGTAATATATTCGCAGCTGCAGCATTGTCAGGTTTTTTCCGTAAATCGTCCAGTGCAGAATACAACGCCTTATCATACTGACCTTCTTCAAATAATTTGGTGGTGGATTTACAGGCTGCAAAAAAAATGAATGCTGCCAACAGGCTTGCAGTTAAGCGTTTCATGTATGTTGTATTAATAATGAGGGTTATGCCAAAGGAAAATTATTATAATTGGTATGCCAAACATCGCGAAAGCATCACGCAGGTTTCCCGTTGTTATCATTTACCAATGCTCAAGCTGAAGAAATTTTAAATTGTACATGTAAGCTAAAGTAACAGAACAAGAAAAAACCGTGTAACTCCGTGCCCTGGTGGTAGTGTGGTTCCATTAATCTGCCTCCACGTAAATAGTCTGCTTTAATCTTATCGCGATGGGTTTTTCCAAACGTATTGCGGGCGACCACAATGGCATCGCTTCAAACCTTTCAATAA
>JBDUAY010000114.1:0-14231 GCA_040004415.1 Bacteroidota bacterium
TTTATCTTACTATAATAATTTGTTTTGCCAGTAAGTTGCTGCCGTCTGTAACACGCACGATATAAGAACCATTTTTTACTGCACTGCCCAATGTTATTGATTGACGGCCCTGGGTATTTTCCAATGTTTGTTCAGTCAATTTTTTCCCATTCATATCAAACACGGTTGCCATTGTGTGATTAACTGCTTTACCAGTTTCAATATACAGACTATTGTTTTCAACCAATGTTGGATAGATTTTTATATCATTTGTTACCGCATTTTGTAAACGAATAACAGCAGAATAAGAAACTGTTCCGTCAATGTCTGTCATCGCAAGCCTGTAATAAAGTATGTTGCCAGTTGCCTGTTGGTCTGTATACGTATACAATTGTTGCAGGCTGCTGTTGCTGCTTTGCGCTGTAATCGTTTGTATGTTTTTAAAAGTAACGCCATCTGCACTGCGCTGTACAGTAAAGTTTTTAAAACCAGTTGCTTCTGCAGTTGCCCATTTCAATTGCGCCTGACCGGGCGTTGCAATGCTGGCTGCAAAGGTTGTTAATTTAACAGGCAATAAAGAAGACACTGTCATGTTAAAGCTTACACGTGAGTATCCACCATTTTGGTAATATTCCAGTACAAAATTATAACTGCCACTTAAAGCTGCTGTATAGGTTGTAATACCATAAGACTGGTCTCCCCATTTATTAATAACCCAGGTAGCACCGCCATCAATACTAAAACGGTAACCATCATCTCCACCAATTGTTATTAAATAAGTTCCTGCAGCAAGTGTTGTTTGCAGGCGGTAACGTGCGCTGAATGTCTGTGTTTGTATGGAACAGTTGCTTGTGTTCATTGTTACTGCTGTGCTTCCACCACCAAAATTATCATCAAAATTTGGATTGGCGCTGGTGCCTTTATTTGTATATCCTTTGTATGCTTCAAAATTCATTCCCTGGTACATATAACCCATCCACGTATTGTTTGTACCATATACTGATGGGTCGCCATCACCGGTACAAATAACTGCACTGCTGAAAGAAATTCTATTGTCACCAAAGCTTTCATAATATTCAAGCACCAGGTTATACGAACCACTTAAATAAATAGTATATGCGGTAGTTGCGTAAGAATGATCCGCCCAGTTATTAATTGCCCAGGTAGCACCGCCGTCGAGACTTAACCGATAACCATCATCTCCACCAACTGTTAATGTATAATTGGCCGCTGTGAATGTTTTAGTAAGCCTGTAACGAACACTGAATGTATCTGTATAAACAGGGCAACCGTTGGTGGCAAAGTTGGTTTGTGCAGCAGTAAAGTTTTCATCAAAAGCAGCACTGCTGTTGCCTTCCGTTGTATATCCTTTATAAGTATTAAAATTCTTGCCCTGGTACATATAACCGATCCAGGTATTGCCCGTTCCGTAAGTAGCCGGGTTGCCTTGCGGCGTACATTGTGCGTTTATATTACCAGCCAACAATAAGGTAAAAACAGGCACCAGTAAGGTTTTCAGGAATGTGTTGTAAGTGTGTTTCATAAAGTACAGTTTCTAATCTGGCATATCAATTCAATCGCAATACCAAATTGTACACCCATGAAAAACAGGCGGTTAGAAAAATGAAAGCAGGTCCATTATTCCCTGCAAGGGAAAAATTTCTGTTTTCTGGAATAAAAACCAGGCAATGCTGCTGAAACAACAGGTTCAGGTATACCTGCGCTGGTTCATCTAAATGCCCAGATTCTCAAATTTATTACCCCTGGTGCTTCCTGGTTATACATAAAAAACCGCCCGGAATAATTCCGGGCGGTGCGATAAATAGTATAACAAACAAACTTTATCAGGCTGCCTTCTTAGCTGGTGCCGCCATGTGCGCTGCACATAGCTTACGCGTCATCTGTGTAGTAGCACCTCCGCATGTTGGGCATTTACCAGGTTTAGCGCCTGTTGCTTTTACACAATGCGCACAATAATACGTTCCCAATTGAACCTTATCTGTTTTATCATCCGGGCACTGGCCTCCTTCTTTTGTTATTTTAAAACAAGTGGGACAAGCCCAGGCAGCAGGGTTTTGTGCCTGTTTGTGTTTGGCAGTTACCGTAGTGTCTTTAACAGTTACTGTTTGTGAAAAACCAGTAAAAGCAATAAATAATACGGTAACCAGTAAAAGAATTTTTTTCATATAAGTATTGTTTTACCAAAGATAACAGTATGATATTTGCCGATCCCGGTATTAACAATCAATTAAAATGATTTACCAAAATATGATTCGCAATAATAATAATGATAGCTACGCGATACTGTTTTGTGCAATTATCATTCCCGGCTCACCAGCGGTTTGCTTTAATTATATTTACAAAAAAATAGTTGCCGATGGCGTTTCCCTTTTCAACACAAATAAAAAAAACCTGGCTATTCGTATCCTTCTTATGGATCGCATGCGCCTGTGTAAGCAATCCGTATAGACGTACCAACAAGATATACCGGCAACAGGCAAACGCTTTTGCAAAACAGCTGCGTAGTTTGCCGGTAACAGACTCCGTACAACCACCCGCGTATGAAGCAGCCACCACTAATTTTAATTTACGGAAGCCAAATTTTGTTATCATTCATCATACTGCACAAAACAGTTGTGAGCAAACATTAAAAACCTTTACCACTCCGTCCGCTAAAGTCAGCGCGCATTATGTTATTTGTAAAGATGGCACCATTCATCATATGTTGAATGACTACCTGCGGGCCTGGCATGGTGGCACAGCTAAATGGGGCAACAGCACAGATATCAACAGCAATAGCATTGGCATTGAAATAGACAACAATGGTTTTGAAATTTTTACAGATGCGCAAATAAACAGCCTGCTGCGCTTGCTTGCTATTTTAAAAAAAGAATACAATATACCAGCTGCTAATTTTATCGGCCATGCAGATATTGCACCAGGAAGAAAAGTAGATCCCAACAGAAATTTTCCGTGGCAGCAACTCGCTACCAATGGCTTTGGCTTATGGTATGATACAACCTATACGCAGGTGCCGGATCATTTCAACCCCATGCAGGCATTGCGCATTGTTGGTTATAATATCCAGGACAGTGCCTCAGCGGTCTATGCATTTAAATTGCATTTTGTGCAATCAGATTCTTCTAAAATTATCACAGATGCTGATAAGAAAGTCCTGGCTGATTTGGAGAAGAAGTATCAATAAGCCATGTATGGTTGTTATTAATTAAATTCGCGTCTGTAAAAAGTACGCAGCGGCCAGTTTCTCTATAAATGTGGTAACCGGCATTCCATAACAAAGACAGCCTTGCAATATCGTTTGAACTAAATAAAAAGAATGACAGCAGAACACCAACGCCTTGCAGTTAACGCAACACGTGATATACCCCTGGTGCAATGGGGGCCATATCTCAGTGAACGCCAATGGGGTACTGTGCGTGAAGATTATAGTCCGAACGGAGATGCATGGCATTATTTTCCATTCGACCATGCGCACAGTCGTGTATACCGCTGGGGTGAAGATGGCATTGCAGGCATATCAGACTATTTTCAAAACCTTTGTTTTGCAATAGGTCTCTGGAATGGAAAAGATCCTATTTTAAAAGAACGTTTATTTGGGGTTGGCAACAGCCAGGGCAATCATGGTGAGGATGTAAAGGAATTGTATTATTATTTGGACAATATTCCTACGCATTCTTACATGGAAATTTTATATAAATATCCGCAGCAGGCTTTTCCTTACGATAAATTGAAAGATGAAAACCGTAAACGCGGCAGAAACGATCCCGAATATGAAATATTAGATACCGGCGTATTTGATAACAGCCAGTATTTTGATATAATGGTTACTTATGCCAAGCAAGGTGTACAGGATATTTTCATAAAAATAGATGTCACCAACCGTTATACAAAAGCGGCCGAGATAACAGTATTGCCTACACTATGGTTTTATAACCGATGGAATTATGGCGGTGTTGATAAAAAACCATCTTTAACAGCAGTCGGAAAAACATCTGTCCGTGCTGAGCATGAAAGACTGGAGAATTATTTTTTTTATTTTCAGCCGCCCAGCGATCGTTTTTTTACAGAGAATGAAACCAATACAGAAAAAATTACCGGCGTTCCCAACGAAAGCATTTTTGTAAAAGATGCTTTTCACGACGCTATTATTAAAGGAGAAAATACCGTAGCACTACGCAATAAAAAATCAGGGACAAAATTTGCAGCGGTATATAAAATGAAGGTTCCCGCTGGTGAAACAAAAACAATTTATTGCCGTCTCAGCAATAAAGATATGGACAACGCTTTTGTAAGCGGATTTGAAAAAATATTTATTACCCGTAAAGAAGAAGCGAACGATTATTATGCGGCCATCTTGCCAAAAGGTGTCAGCAGCGATATGGCAAATATTCAACGCCAGGCCCTTGCCGGCCTTTTATGGAGCAAACAATATTATCACTTTGATGTGGAACGCTGGCTGTCAACCGATGATGGCATTACACCCGTAAGCGTTGGTAAAATGACGGGCCGTAACAATGACTGGAAACATTTAAAAAACCAGGATATTATATCCATGCCAGACAAATGGGAATATCCATGGTATGCCGCATGGGATCTCGCTTTTCAATGTATTTCAATGGCCGTGGCTGATCCAACTTTTGCAAAACACCAGTTGCTGCTGGTGATGCGCGAGTGGTACATGAAACCCGATGGACAGCTACCGGCATACGAGTGGAATTTCAGTGATGTAAATCCGCCGGTACAAGCCTGGGCTGCCATGCAGGTATATAATATTGAGAAGAAACAAAATGGCGTAGGCGATATTGTTTTCCTTAAAAAAGTTTTCCAAAAGTTACTTATCAATTTTACGTGGTGGATAAACCGCAAAGACGTTAATGGCAATAATATATTTGAAGGCGGATTTCTTGGATTGGATAATATAGGTGTATTCAACCGCAGTTTTCATTTCTCCGGGGAGATGCAATTGGAACAGGCCGATGGCACCAGCTGGATGGGAACTTACGCGCTCGACATGATGGACATTGCGCTTGAAATTGCCATGCACGATGAAGCGTTTGAAGATACCGCAACTAAATTTTTTGAACACTTTGTATTGGTAGCAGAAGCGCTGAATGAACACGGTTTGTGGAACAATGAAGACAAATTTTTTTATGACGTATTATGCGTAAGCGGTGCTGACCCCATGCCTTTGCGCATTCAATCAATTGTGGGCCTGACTTCACTATACGCCGTATCAACCATCAGCAAAAAAGTGTTGAACAAATTACAGGATTTTAAAAAACGGATTACCTGGTTTGAAAAATATCGTAAGAAAAATAAAAAATTCTGGCCGAACGAAGAACGAGGTGACGGAGAAGAATTGCTTTTGTCGCTGGTACCTAAAGACAGGCTGGAAGCTTTACTGGTAAGGCTGCTGGATGAAAAAGGGTTTTTATCCGATGGTGGTATCCGCGCCTTATCAAAATACCACGAAGATCATCCATATTCTGTAACAGTTGATGGTATTGTGTACAGCATTCATTATGATCCGGGTGATTCTACTTCAGATATGTTTGGCGGAAACAGCAACTGGCGCGGACCGGTCTGGATACCGATTAATTTTTTAATTATTCAGTCAATACGCAAATACGGGGATTTTTATGGCGATAATTTGCTGGTGGAATATCCCGCAGGTTCCGGGATAAAAATGAATTTAGATGCGGTAGCAGATGAACTTACCCTGCGGGTTATCAGTTTGTTTGAAAAAGATGCGGATGGTAAACGCCGTTTATATGGTGAATACAATTGGTTTTACCAGCAGCCCGGCAATGAACACCTGGTATTGTTCTATGAATATTTTCATGGCGACAATGGTAAAGGTCTTGGTGCCAGTCACCAAACAGGCTGGACGGCGCTTGTAGCAGAATTAATAAGCGAATATGGAAACAAGAAAAATGCAAATGCTGAGCCTGTAAAAAAAGAGCAGCCTGTTGAAGTCAGCCTGATAAATGATCATACTTAAACAAAAACAGCTGTGTCATACGAATCTTCTTTTCCTTTCTACATTTGATTCAATCACTCAATTCTTTAGGAAAATGGCCTGCTCTTGCAGGCTATTTTCTATTCAGGCCAATGTTAAACTGGTGTATTTGATCGGCAATATTGGTCGGTATCCTGGAGGTCTTTCTTTTATTTTGCAATACACGCAATATGAAAGATAGAATGCCGTCCGGCCAACTCATAAAATGCAAAAAGCCTGAATCAATTGATCAACAATTCATTCAGGCTAATTCATCGCTGTAGGGGGAGGAGTCGAACCTCCACGGGGCAGTTAGCTATAGCACAAAGTTCAGTGGTCGACCCTGGTCGAACAGGTATTGCTACCCATCCGGCTCTATGCTACGTTTGTTCTGTGACCCCCACCCCCGAGACAAGAGGGCATGTCTGCCAAAAGTTTCATCACCCCACAGTATATAAGAACTATAACACCACAATATTAAATAAAATACCCAATACATTGAAAATATTTTAATAATATTTTCAAAAATTTAGATATTCATTAATATTTTACCCTATATTGTAATATAAATCTAAAAATCAAATTCAAATGGGAGCAAAATTAAATCTTGACAAACTTGACCTGCAAATCATCCAGGAAATGATGGAAAATGCAGGCATATCCTATGCGGATTTGGGGAAAAAGCTCTTTGTATCCGGCGGAACCATTCACGTGCGCATCAAAAAACTGCAGGATGCCGGTATTGTTAAAGGTACGAAACTCAATGTTGATATTAAACAACTTGGCTATGATGTAATCGCTTTTATTGGTATTTACCTGGAAAAAAGCTCTTTGTACGATTCCGTTGCAAAAGAGTTGCGTAACATACCCCAAATTGTACGCCTTAATTATACCACCGGTAATTACAGCATGTTTGCAGAAATTGTTTGCAAAGATATTAACCAGCTACGTTTTGTACTGCACGATGAATTGCAGAAGATTAAAGGAATAGAGCGGACTGAGACCTTTATTTCGCTGGAAGAAAGCTTTGTACGAAATGTACATGTTCACGATGAAAAATAAAACGGCCGGGAATTCGTTTTTACGAAGGCATTTTAATACTATTGTTGTCCGGACATCCTGAAATCTTATATGCTAACTATGAAAAAAATCGCCTTCGCTTTATCAATAATTGCACTCGCCATTGTGGTGTTGCCTTCCTGTAAAAAAAATAATGCTACTAATACTGAAGCCGGCGTTACAGCAGAAACAACGCCTGCCATTAATTCAAATAATTTAAATATCCTCGGACCAGATTTCCCCCTGAAGGTTGAAATTACATCTGCCATGCCGCCAGGCGGTGTAAAAATAGAGGTCGTTGCTAAGAAAGATGGCTCTGCTGATCCCGCTTTTTTTACGGCAACAAATAATACAACAGCTCCTCAAAATAATTATACCATCACCAACACGCCGTCTGCTGTCACCTGTGTGGTAACTGTTACCGTTACTTCACTTTCCAAATCAGGTAATGTATGGACCGGCGTGTACCGTTACTCGAAGAAATAACTGCCGTCAGGCGTTAATTGCCAGGCGTGAATATTTCATAATGAAAAGCATGCCAGCGTTTATACTTCAAGCCTGACGCATACCGTTTCACGATCGCACATTCAGCGCATCCCTCAATCCATTGCCCAATAAATTAAAGGCGAGTACGAGCAGCATAATTGCAAACCCCGGCGCAAGCGCGAGCATCGGATTATGTGTAATAATAAAATTGTAGTTTTCTTTTATCATCAATCCCCAGCTGGGCTGTGGCGGTTGAACACCAACACCTAAAAAACTAAGGCCTGCTTCAATTACAATGGCAGACGCAAAATTAGATGCACCCACAACCAGCACAGGTCCTGCAATATTGGGCAGTATATGACGAAAAATAATTCTTGCATGCGTATAACCCAATGCACGTGCGGCTTCCACATATTCAAGTTCACGCACACCCAGCACCTGCCCGCGTACAATTCTGGCAACCGTTACCCACATGGTTAACCCTACAGCTACAAATACCTGCCAAAAGCCTTTTCCCAATAAAAAAGTGATGGCAAATACCAGTAATAATGTAGGGATGCTCCAGATTACATTAATGAACCACATAATAATATCATCTGTTCTGCCGCCGAAATAACCTGCCAGTGCGCCCAGTACAATACCGGTAGTAAGTGAAATGATAACGGCAATAAATCCTACACTTAAACTCACCCGCGTACCTATAATTAAACGGCTTGCAATATCTCTTCCATATTTATCAGTACCCAATAAAAATTTTTTTGAAACAATACTGCCTGCAGAAACTTTTTTTGACGAAAATGCAATGCGTTCTTCTACTCCATCATCAATGTATCGCTGTATAATGATGCTATCTTTCCGTTGCTGATAACTGTTGACAGGAATGTATGTGTAACCATCCTCACGGCCGTATAGCAAACGGTTGAACAGACCACGGCCGGGCGACATGGTTTCTGTTTTTACCAATAGAAATTGCTGGGTATAACCTGGCTTCTTACCACCAATCTCTACTATCATACGATTTGCAAACGGCGAATCATCCGGTGCTATAAAGTAAGCGAATACAGCAACCAGTATTGCTGCCGCAATAATGATAATGCCAAACACTGCGGCTTTATTTTTCTTTAGCCTGCGCCAGGCAGCTTGTTGTATAGATTCGCTTACAGGCATTGTGGTAGCATCATTAAATTTGATTCTTTTATCGTGAGGCGTGAGGCATGAAACGTGAATTCTTTTGTAAAAATAGTAGTGTCTCCAGATATGATCTCACGATTCACGCCTGACGCCTCACGTTTCCTATTTTAGCTTTCTCCCCTTCCATTCATAACTTTTAAACTGACCAAGAAAACCCGAAACAACAATATAAATAATGTGTAATGGCTGAAGAAAAAATAGCCAGGGAATTAAATATGATTGTTTAAAAAAAGCTGCTACATCCTTTACAAAAAATAATTCCATAAAAAACTTAGCAACACAAAGAAACAAGAACAACAACCATGCAAATGGTTGAAAAATGCCCAGCAATAAAAAACAAAAAATTAAAAGGTTGGTAAGGTAAACCAGCAGCAATACAAAGAATATTTTTGGTTGATGATAATGCGTTGCCTTGCTGGCCCAACGGATACGCTGCTGAAAAAAAGCTTTCCAACCAGCGGCCGGTAATGTAGTTACAATTGCAGCGGCTGAATTAATAAAGCCAAGTTTTTGCGGATATTTCTCAGCCACTTTATTCATCAGTAACATATCATCACCACTGGCAATATTGTCAATACCGGTAAAGCCACCTACTTCATAAAAGATTCTTTTTTCATAGGCAAGATTGGCACCATTGCACATATTGTGAAAATGTTTAAAAACGGCGGCGGCGGTGATGCCCTGCATGGTTAAAAAATCAAGCGCCTGGAATTTTGAAAGCAAAGAAGACCCGTCTTTGATTTTTACCGGCGCGGCAATAAAAATATTTTTTGTTTGATCGTAATACGCAGCTATGCTCCGCAACCATCCAGGTCCGGCCGTGCAATCCGCGTCAGTAGTTACAATCAAATCTCCACTCGCCATTGATATACCCATTTCTATAGCACGTTTTTTGGGCGCCGGGTTATCTTTTATGGGCGCCAGCTTATAACAAATTATTTGAACGCCTTCATAAGAAATGCTGTTGGCTATTTGTAATGTTTGGTCGGTGGAATTATCATCAACCAAAATAATTTGAAAAAGATGCGCCGGGTAATTTTGTTGGCAAATGCAGTGCAGACAGGCGGCAATATTATCTTCCTCATTTCTTGCCGGTACAATCACAGATATTTTTATGAATGGACCCCAGCCTTTTATATCGTCCACATTAAAACCAGGAAGATCTTTCCACCAGCTACTGTAATATTGAAATAATATACCGTATGCTAACAGCAGCAAAATGGTTATGTAAAAAGAAATCATCATGCACGGGCAAGATACGACGGGGATTTAACGGATTAAAAGGATTTTTAAGAGACTGCGGCACCAATGGTTTGGTAGGTAACCTGCCACGGTTAAACTCCCAGGGTGATTATTTTAAAAATTGTTTACAAAGAAAACCGTGGTACAATATACTTCAGCAACTCAAAAATCATTGTCAGTTTTTTATAAAGGAATCCACCAACGATTCTTTTGCCGTTGTAAGTTTTACATGATACACACCGTTGCTTAATAAAGGGGTATTCATGAACAGCGTCGTATTGCCGGCTTCAATCTTCCTGGATTCCCGGCAGAGAATCATTCCCATATTATTCAGAATTTGTATTTCAACATTTTGCGGTTCATTGTTTTGCAATTGAACAACTACCTGCGAAGATGATTTCAAATAGGTCTTTACCAATGATAATTTGCCTGTGCTAATGTAAACAGCCATTACCGGCGATGCATGTTTTTTTCCGTCTTTATCTACAATCAGTATTTTATAATAGTTGTACCCTTTCAACGGTTGCTCATCTGTAAATTGATACTGATTATTGCCATAACTATTATTGGCATTTACCGTTGCTATTTTTGAGAAATTTGTTCCATCACTGCTGCGTTGTATTTCATAATAATCAACGTCTGTTTCTTTTGCCGTTGACCAGGTTACTACATTCGCATTGTTTTTATAAACTGTGTTGAACTGTAAAAATGTTGCAGGAAGCGTGGCGAGAAAAATATTTTTCCTGATCACCCTTAACGCGAGTGAATCATGCCCAATATCATTCATGTGCGTTCCGTCGCCGGCGTCATAGCGTATTGAACTGTCAGCAGGGTTGATAAGATCCGTATAAAAATCTATGGCGAAATATCCAAATTCCGCCAGTACACTATCTTTTAACTCGGCCAGCTTTGCTTTTATAACAGATGTGTTAAACGGAGGACTTGTTCTGGGTTGGGTAGTGGTAACAAAACACGGCACGCCTGCCTGGTTAGACACATCCCTGATGGTGCGCAAACAAAACATAATACTGTCAACCGGCAAAAAATCATACCCATTCGTTGGATAATTTATCAATACAATATTCGGATGCGATGCAAGTGCTGCAGTGATATTATGACCGGGATCCGGCTGAAGCGAAGGATCAGAATAAGGTGGAACGTAGCCTGTAGGCATCCCCTTGTAAACAGTATAACCTCCAACAGCATATCCATTATCTATGGATGTATCGTTGGGCGCCTGCTTATTGAAAAACGTTCTCAGCCTGCCTACATAGCAACTGTCTGTAGTACTTGCGCCAAAACAAGCGGATGTTGAAGACCCCACAATGGCAAGGTCTCTTTGCCCCTGTGCGGTAGCTCCGGCAAGAATAAATAGCAAAGCCAGTGATATGGTTGGCAGGTATCTCATAAAAGCATTTTGTTGTTAAATAAGGGGTAACTCAACCGTAGAATAGGGAGTAGTAGCCAAAGATACTTCATCTGCAGGCTGGTATTTTATTGCCGGATCATTTTTCAAAAAATTAAGCCCTAATATTTCCAGGTTTCAAAACTAAACTATACATTTATATAGTTGTTTATCTAACTATATGCCAAACAACCAATTTAAAAAAGGGGAATTATACAGCTTTATTACCGGCAAGGCATCTACTGCTATTGCCCGCCGGCTGCAAAAGAAATTTAATGCAGCCGGTCTTAATATTACTATTGAGCAATGGAGTGTTTTATATCATTTATGGAAGGAAGATGGCAAAAGTCAGCAGGAATTATGTAACCGTACTTTCCGGGACAAGCCCAGTATTACGAGACTGGTAGATAACCTGGAGAAACTTAACCTGGTAAAAAGGGTTTCGTCGAAAGAAGACAGGCGCATCAACATGATCTATCTCACACAGGAGGCGCAAACATTACAGGAGCAAACGATGGCGCTGGCAGAAGAAACACTCAACGAGGCATTGCAATTTGTTCCGCCAGACCAGGTCGATGTCTGCAAAGCGGTATTGCAAATTGTATATGATAACCTGAAATAGGGTTTTGCATGAATAACCTTTTGCAATTATAAAGCAACCAACATTTTCACTATTAAAACCATTTTTATGGGTACCGAAACACAAAAAGCAAATGCATTAAAAGGTGGAGAATGGCTGATAAAAGAAAGCTTACCGTTTAATACTTTTATTCCGGAAGATTACAACGAGGAGCAGCAAATGGTAAAAGATATGTGTGCTGCATTTCTTGATACCGAAGTATTGCCTGTGATCGATCGAATCGATAAATTAGAGCCAGGTTTAATGCCCGGCCTTGTTCAAAAAGCAGGCGAACAGGGCCTGCTCGGCGTTTCCATACCAGAGCGCCTGGGCGGATTGGGAAAAGATTTTATTACGTCTACATTGGTAAATGAGGGCCTCGGCGGCGGCTTTTCTTTTTCTGTTGCAGTTGCTGCACATACCGGCATCGGCACATTGCCTATCTTATATTTTGGCACAGACGCACAAAAAGAAAAATACGTAACAAAACTGGGAACCGGCGAATGGAAAGGTGCATACGGTTTAACAGAACCCAATAGTGGCAGCGATGCATTGGGTGCTAAAACAACAGCAAAGCTGAGTGCGGATGGGAAATTTTATTTATTGAACGGTCAGAAATGCTGGATTACCAATGGTGGCTTTGCGGATGTGTACACCGTATTTGCAAAAATTGATGGCGATAAATTTTCAGCCTTTATAGTTGAACGCGGCTTTGAAGGTTTTACACAGGGACCGGAAGAACATAAAATGGGTATTAAAGGTTCTTCAACTGTTCAGCTGTATTTCCAGGATTGTAAAGTGCCGGTAGAAAATTTATTGGGCGAAGCGGGCAAAGGGCATATTATCGCTTTCAATATTTTAAATATCGGTCGCTTAAAATTATGCGCTGCAGCATTGGGCGCTTCAAAAAGAGCAGCTACTATTTCTATTGAATATGCCAATACGCGTGAACAATTTAAAACGCCTATTGCCAATTTTGGGGCGATAAAAAATAAGATAGCTGATATCGGCATAAAAATATGGGTTTGTGAAAGTGCATTGTACCGCACCGCTAAATGGATAGATGATAAAGAGCATGAATTGATGAATGCCGGTAAACCTTTTGACGAATCACTACTCGGTGCGGCGGAAGAATTTGCTATTGAATGCGCCATGCTGAAAGTTTTTGGCAGCGAGGTGCTTGATTTTGTAGTAGATGAAGGCGTGCAGATACATGGTGGTAACGGCTTCAGTGATGAATACATTATTTCCAAGGCGTACCGCGACAGCCGTATCAACCGCATTTACGAAGGCACAAATGAAATTAACCGTTTACTTACAGTAGATATGGTGTTGAAACGGGCTATGAAAGGCAGGTTGGATCTGATGGGCGCTGCGATGGGTGTTCAAAAAGAACTCATGGCGATCCCCGATTTTGGCAGCGGTGACGATGCACCTTTTACAAAAGAAAAGAAGGCCATTGCCGGATTTAAAAAAGCAATTCTAATGACGGCAGGTTCGGCTGTTCAAAAGCTGATGGCGAAAATTGAAGGCGAACAGGAAGTGCTGATGCACATTGCTGATATGGCCATTGAAACCTTTAACGCCGAAAGTGCTTTATTGCGTGCTATAAAATTAACCGACCTGCGCGGTGAAGCTGCGTGTACACATGAACTGGATATTACCAGGACATATATCTATGATGCAGCAGATAAGATCAATAAGTTTGGAAAAGATGCTATCAATTCTTTTGCAGAAGGAGATGAGCAGCGCATGATGTTGCTGGGATTAAAACGCTTTACAAAAGTGGATTCATTTAACAGCAAAGAAGCGCGCAGAAGAATTGCCGCTAAACTGATAAGCGACAATAAATATCCGCTATAAGATGCGGGCCTGGCCTGGCGGCCTGAAATGGAACGCAGATCTGTATAATGAATAAGATTTTTTTATGATTTTCGCCTGTCATAATTTATCACGGCAATCCTAAAAGTCTGCGTTCCATTTTTTCCTCTGGATTCCATTTTCTCCATGGCCGGTGTCTCACCGACCACCAAAAATGTGAATCATAAATGTGAATCATAATTATCACTGGAATCATAAAAATTTGCGTTCTGGTTTCATCTTTCCTCCGTGGCCGGTGTCTCACCGACCACCAAAATGTGAATCATAATTATCAATAGTAATCTTAAGAATTTGGCTTCTGTTTTCATCTGCGTTCCATTTTCTTTTACCTTCATTGCATGAAAATAATT
>JBDUAY010000489.1:0-4166 GCA_040004415.1 Bacteroidota bacterium
CAAAGAACTGGTGGTACTTACTTTTATCCCAGATTTCTATATGTTTTCCGATGCCCGACAAAACCAAATCTTTTTCCAGTTCAGCATATTCCCGCAATGTTTGCGGTAATAAAACACGACTGGCCGAATCTAAATCCACCATGGTCATTCCGTAATTAAAAAACTTCTTTAATTTGCGGTTGTCGTCTTCATGGTCGGGCAAATCATTAATTGCTTTTGATTCTTCCATCCAGTTTTCCATTGGGTGGAGGTAAAGGCAATCATCCAGACCCCTGTTGATGACAAAATGCGTGGCAATGCCCTGCGGTAACTGACTAATCAGTTTGGCTGGGAGAAGGAAGCGCCCTTTGGCGTCCATCGTTACCTCGTATTCGCCTTGAACAAGAATCATTTATGAAAATTTGACCCGATTTTGACATTTATTGACACAAAATAACACTTTTTCACACTTAGGCATCAAATTTTCCATAATTTAATTTTTCCACAGGTTGATTTTGAGGCAGATATGAATACAGGCAAGGGTTACAGGTCAAAAAAGATGTAAACAGTTGTTAGTAGCTGTTAATAGCGGCAAAAACCGGTGGATAACCTGTGCGTCTGGCCATCTAAAATGTGGATATGTCCAAAATTTAAATGCCGGCAAGCCTGCGCGAGGTATTCATATACGCCGCTCATTAAAAATTCAGGCATCTATGAAACGATCAAAGTGATTCATGGACTTACTATCTGTTGACTACTTTTCTATGCATAAAAAAAACCGGTAAACAAATTAGTGGGAAATGATTGCCGCATCCAGTAGACTTCTTTGCAGCAAATAAAAATATTTGATAAAGAAATGCCCGCGTTACTACAACGCTGTAACAGAAATACTGCCGCAACGCTTTGGGTAAGCTGGAATAAAATTTCAGGTACTGAAACAAAACCTGCCTAAAACAGTAGCAGACATTTGCGCACTTGTAAATAAACTGGTTGATGTAAAAGTTTATCCTGTAAGTGACTTGGGGGGCGGGCTAAAATTAGTGGTGCCATTGGCGAAGGAAGTATTCACCTGCATCTCTCTCCAAAAGAGAGGAGTTAAAAAACGACAGCGGTTAGCTGTACAGATCATGGATATAAAATCAATTTCGATTTACGATTATACATACACGTTACCAGATGATAAAATAGCACGCTATCCCCTGCCCGAACGCGATGCTTCCAGGTTATTAATCTATCGTGATGAAAAAATTACTGAGGATATTTATGCGAACATAAGCAACTACCTGCCATCAGGCAGCTTACTCGTTTTTAACAATACCCGCGTTATAGAAGCAAGATTACTTTTTCAAAAGCCAAGCGGTGGCATGATTGAAATATTTTGCCTGGAACCCGGCGACCAATATGCAGATGTAACAACCGGTATGTTGCAACAAGGTAAAGTAGAATGGAAATGCATGATTGGCGGTGCCAGCAAATGGAAGGCTGGGCAGGTATTGCAGAAAACAATACAACAGAATGGTTCAACCATTACGATATCAGCAAAATATATGTCAAAGCAAAATGACTGTTTCATTATTGAGCTGCAATGGACACCCGGTCATTTGGCATTTGCGGAAGTTTTGCACGAGGCCGGTATCATTCCCCTTCCGCCATACATTAAACGTGTGGCAGAAACAACTGACAAAACACGATATCAAACTGTTTACGCGCTGGAAGATGGCTCTGTTGCCGCGCCCACTGCCGGTTTGCACTTTACGCCTGCTGTATTTGAAAAATTAAAAAATAAAGATATTCATCATTCTTTTGTTACGCTGCATGTGGGCGCCGGGACATTTAAGCCGGTTAAAAGCACCACCATGGAAGGGCACGATATGCATGCAGAATTTATAGATGTATCAAAAGAAACTATTGTGCAATTGCGCAGTTATTCAGGCAATACATATGCAGTGGGAACAACTTCAGCCCGTACGCTTGAAAGCCTTTACTGGATGGGTGTAAAAACGATGATCAATTCCTCCATTCAGCAGGAACAATTATTTTTAACCCAATGGGAAGTATATGATCAATTAGTCCGGCATGCGGTTTCGGCGGATGATGCATTGGAAAGCTTGTTGGTATGGATGGATAGAAATAACCTGCGGCGGCTCATCAGCAAAACACAAATACTAATTGCGCCCGGCTACCGCTTTAAAATGATTAAGGGGCTGGTTACTAACTTCCACCAACCTCAATCGACCCTGCTTTTACTGGTGGCGGCATTAATTGGTTATAAATGGAAAGATATATACGCCTATGCGCTGGAAAATGACTTCCGGTTTTTAAGTTATGGGGATGGTTGCCTGATTTTCACGAGCTGATATTTTATCCCTGGTTGCTTGCCAAAGGCATGTCGATAATAAACGTAGTGCCCCTGCCGGGAGCGCTTTCCACTTTAATTTTTCCGCCATGTGCATCTATCATGGTTTTAACATAACTCAGCCCTAACCCAAAGCCCTTTACGTTGTGAACGTTACCTGTATGGGCGCGGTAGAATTTTTCGAAGATTCTTTTTTGTGTTTCTTTGTTCATACCAATGCCATTGTCTTCAATGCGGATCTGTATATATTTGATGGTGTTTGTAGTGCTTATTTTAATGACCAGGTTTTCTTTTGAATACTTTACAGCATTGTCAATAAGATTTGAAATAAGGTTGGTAAAATGAACATCGTCTCCTTCTATTAAATCTGCAACAGCATCCAGCTGCAGCACTATTTTACCACCTTTATCCTCCAATTGCAAATGAAAATTATCCAGTACATCATTAATTACGTCGTGCACATGCATATGTACTTTATTAAGCTGTATTTCCTGCCGTTCCAGTAACGACGCCTGCAGAATGGTTTCTACCTGCTTGTTCATCCGTTTATTTTCTTCTTTGATTATTCCACTGAAGTAGCCCATCTTTTCGCGGTCCTGCAAAACTTTCTCATTGCGCATGGCATCTACCGCCAGTGATATAGTGGCCAGCGGCGTCTTGAACTCATGCGTCATGTTATTAATAAAATCGTTTTTTATTTCGCTGGTCTTTTTCTGCCTTATCAAAGCACTTACAGTAACATAAAAGGCAGTACAAATAATCAGCGTAAAAAGAATTGCGCCAATCATTAACCAACGCAACTGTCTGAAAATATTATTCTTTACATCCGGCACAACCAGTATCATGGTCTCTTCCGGCATAAGGTTCTCATAATCGCTGCCACTGGGCACAGGAAGCGGAAAAACAAATTTTATGTTGTGAACGGTGTCTTCAATAGACTTTACCAGGTTGGGTGATTTTAACTCGTATGTGTTAAGCCCAACAGTAGAAGAAATGGCAAATTCAAATTTTATGTCTTTTATACCATTTGCTTCAAATGCTTTATTTAATTTCTCCTCTATTTCATAGCTGGAATAGTTGCGTGCAATGGTAGAAGGCTTCAGCAGTTCATTTAGCAACTGATCACTGGGTATCATAAAACCGGGTCTGAATTTGGGATTTTTAAGGCTGGGCAGTGTTCCTTTTTGTTCCATGAGTTCATCGCCTACAGACTGCATTGATCTGTAAATCTTTTCATACATCTGTTCTTCCTTAACCACCAGCATGTTTTTTATCCAGGATACCTGGATAACAATAATACCCAGCAGTGAAGCAGTAATCAGTACAATAATAACAGGTAGAATTTTCTTCATTATCACAAAAATAGTGGAGCGGAACGGCTTTTGCTGAAAACATGGCCGGGCGGCCTGCTTTTTAACTAAGTTTTGCACCTGTAGGGTCTGCCCACGCCAGTACAACAAAGATTTTTATTTGTCAATATAATAAGTAATTTAGAATAAATGATACAGCCGGCACCGGGCATATTATTGATCGCAGATCCCTTTCTGAAAGATCCGAATTTTAAACGGACTGTGGTTTTTTTATGCGAACACCAAAACGAAGGCACATTTGGTTTCGTATTAAACCGTGTGTACGACTACACGTTAAATGAGCTGGTAAACAGTGCGGAGGATCTTAGCCTGCCGGTGTATTACGGCGGGCCAGTGCAAATGGACACTATTCATTTTCTTCATCAGTATCCGGAAGAGATACCTGGCGGCACAGAAATTTTAAAAGGAATTTATTGGGGCGGAGATTTTGAAACCGCTTTGGATTTTTTGAGAAATGGAAA
>JBDUAY010000490.1:0-4164 GCA_040004415.1 Bacteroidota bacterium
TTTCCACAGCTGCTTTTGTGAAGGTGGACCAATTAAGAGCAAGGTCCGGGCAGGCATTGGTTCCGTAATTTATAGAAGTCAAAAATACTAATTCGCGCATAAAGTTTTGCCTCTTTCATTCTTTATGATACATTGCTTATTTCAATACCGTCCGTACAAATCAAATCGTTATTGCAGCCGTATTCTTGGATCGATGATGCCGTACAGCAGATCTGCCAGTATATTAATAAAAATAAAAAACGCAGACGACACCAGCACCGAGCCCATCACCACCGGGAAGTCTAATTTATCGAGTGCATCCACCGTTATTTTGCCGATGCCTTTCCAGCCAAAAATATATTCAACAAAAAATGCGCCTGCCAGCAGTTCTGCAAACCAACCTGTGATAGCTGTAATAACGGGGTTTAACGCATTGCGCAAAGCATGCTTCCATATCACCGTATGCTTACTTAAACCTTTTGCATACGCTGTTCGTATATAATCCTGGCTGAGTGTATCCAGCATGGCGCTGCGTGTAAGCTGGCTGATAATTGCCAGCGGACGAATGCCCAGCGTAATGGCAGGCAAAATTAAATTACTTATCGTGATGTATTTCGAACCTGTTACTTCATCGAGATCAAACCAGCTGCCGGCCATATGAAGACCCGTATAATTGCTTAACAAAAAACCAAAAACATAGGCTATAATAATTCCCATAAAAAAAGAAGGCGCCGAGATACCGATAATGCCCGTAAAAATAGAAGAGGTATCTACCCAGGTGCCTTTTTTAACGGCCGCGGCCACGCCCAGCAGAATACCCAGTACAACGGCAAAAATCATGGCAGCAATGGCCAGCAATAAAGTACCCGGCAATGCTTCCATTAATATCTGCCATACTTCTTTTTTTGTTTGATAAGAACGACGCAAGTACGGTGTCTTCAAAACAAATTTTGTATTTCCGCCAATAAAAATCCCTGTTAATTTTTTTTGTTCGATTTCTTTTTTTGAATAAAAGCTTAGTGGAGAAACATCATTGAGATAAAAAAGAAACTGTTTCCATTTGGGTTGATCAAGGTATAATTCTTTGCGGATGTTGTCTTGTGTTGATGCGTCTGCCCGCTGTCCCATAATTAATCTCGACGGATCGCCAAAACCCTGGAAAAGAAAAAACACCAATACAACTACCCCTGCCATGACCAGCAGTCCGTAAAATAATTTTCTTGTGATGTAGCGGAGCAAATAATTAGTGGTTTAATAGTTTTGCGAATTTTCACCCCTGCCCTTCTGGGGAGACTTAGATCGATGCGGGTAAAAAACAGGAACACCAATTCGTTTATATCTTTTCAATTGACCATTACTATTCAACCCTGATATCCCATACATCATCCTAATTACATAAATCCCAGTTCATACAATATTATTTTCTTATGAACTCATTGGCCCTGCTAAAATCTGCAAAAGCCCATTTGCCTTTTATCATATCATCCTCCAGTAAATATAAAGTTGGGTTTGCCCTTGCGGCCGTTTTTATGGCAACAGCATCACACATAAAAGTTACTGCCGTATCTTTTGTTGCCGCCGTAAATTCATCTGTTACTTCACGTGCATTGGTAACCAGGTAAAACGAAATCTTTTTACTTTTTGCGTATTCAATTATCAGTCTTAGTTGTTGGTTTTCTTTCCTGTTAAAATCATTACTCATGTTATCTTTTGCAAAAAGAAATAAAGCAGTTCCTTTTTGATTCAGGATTGCCTGCGTGCTGTCGGTGCCGCTTAAGCTGGTGAGTACAAAATCTTTGATAGCCGGCTGTGCATTGCCTTCGCGTACCAGTTTATCGTAACGCCTTACAAAATGATACAGCGAATCATCAAAATCATCCGGGAATTTATCCGACGTAAATTCAAGCTGCCTGCCTTGTTTGGTATATACAAAAGTAATCACCGAACTATCTGGCAGTGCACCAGCGGGCACTTTCATTTGTTGCTGTATATTTTTGCCAACTTTGTAGGGCAGACAATCAACAATGGGTAAATGTTTAAATACATATCCCTGCAAAGCAAAAGACACCAGCACTGTCAGTATTAATACCCGGCTACTGGTTGTAGATGAAAAAATGGGTTGTACCTGGTTCCGGAAAATAAAAATGAATACGATGAGTGCGGTCAATATTAAATCTTTTGTAAATGATTGCGCAGCGGTAAGCGGAATGCAATCGCCGAAACAACCACAGGTTCTTATCTTGCCCGATAACACCGCATATCCCGTAAGAAAAGTAAAAAATATAATCAGCAATAAAAGTAACCAGCTAAATAATTTCATGCGCCAGCCCAGCAGCACAGCAACACCGGCAATGATCTCAAATGCAATCATGAGAATGGAAAAGGAGAGGGTAAAATTATTGAAAAAACTCCAACCCCATACTTCAAAAAACTCCTGCATTTTATAGCTGAGCCCCAACGGATCATTTGCTTTTACCAACCCGGAAAAAATGAATAGCACCCCAACAATTACACGGGCTATACTAAGTAATATTTTCATGTAGTCTTTTTTAATTTTCGCGCCTGCCTTACAATTATTAGTTACTAACTTTTAATTAATAATTATTGAACCCCTTCTTCTATCAGTATCAGCGCAAACGCTGCATAATTCATAATGTCGTAATAATTGGCATCAATACCTTCACTGATAATTGTTTTTCCATCGTTGCTGATGATTTGTTTTATCCGAAGCAGTTTCGACAAAATTAGATCGGTAAAACTTTCCTGGCTCATATCGCGCCATGCTTCGCCGTAATCATGATTTTTATCCTGCATCAATGCTTTGGCCTTGCTTACCTGGCCGTCATATAACGTCATCGCTTTTTCTATGGGCAGATCCTGCGCGTCATCATTTTTAAAACCCAGTTGAATATTGCCGATGACCGCGTAATTAAGTATGCCTTTAAATTCTGAAGCAATATCGTCTCCAATCTTTTGCAAACCTTTCTCCTGTATGGTGCGTATCCGTTTTGCTTTAATAAAAATCTGGTCTACAATTGATATTGTTCTGAGCACCCGCCAGGACGTGCCGTAGTCCTTTGTTTTCCTGCTGTAAATGTCACGGCACCCGGTTATAATTGTATCGTATTGCTGGTTGGTATTACTCATTTGTTCTGAATGAAAATTATTCCTCAACTTTAGCCTTCAAAAATAACAATATACGGCCAATGTTTACACTCAATTGTAAAGGAAGATTAATAACTGCAGCGCGGCCGGTGGTAATGGGTATCATCAATATTACGCCTGATTCATTTTATGCAGGAAGCCGTCAGCAGGATACTGATCAGATTGTAAAAAAAGCGGAACAAATGCTGAAGGACGGCGCTGCAATACTAGATATTGGCGGGCAAAGTACCCGGCCAGGCAGTCATTTGTTAACTGCAGAAGAAGAGTTAGCAAGAATTATAGTTCCCATCGCTGCCATTCATAAACAAATACCCGAAGCAGTAATTTCTGTTGATACATTTTATGCAAAAGTAGCGGCCGAAGCGGTAGCTGCCGGCGCATCTGTTGTTAATGATATTAGTGCGGGAGAAATGGACACCGCGATGCTTATAACCGTGGCAATGTTAAAAGTGCCGTATATATGCATGCATATGAAAGGGACGCCACAAACCATGCAGCAGCACGCCCGTTATAAAGATGTAACAAAAGAAGTATTGGATTTTTTTATTGAGAAATCAGCCACCTGTAAAAAAGCTGGCATTCATGATGTAATTATTGATCCGGGTTTTGGCTTTGCTAAAAACACGGTACAGAATTTTACGCTGCTGAAAAATTTAAACATTTTAAAAATAATGGGCAAGCCTGTGCTGGCCGGCCTTTCAAGAAAAGCCAGCATATATAAAACGCTTGGCGTAACCGCAAATGAAGCATTAAACGGCACTACTGTTTTGAATACCATTGCCCTGCAAAACGGTGCAGATATTTTGAGGGTACATGATGTAAAAGAAGCTGCTGAGACGATAAAACTTTTTTGCGCGTACGCGGGTGCATAACAGGTTGCGGATGTTGAAATTCCGTGATCCGTTCTTATAAAAAACTACTATCGGCCGCTGAGGTAAACTACCGTAGTCTTTGCAACTTGCTTTTTTTAGACGCTGAAGACTACGGTAGTTTGTGCAACCCGCCGCACCTTCGATCCCA
>JBDUAY010000491.1:0-4163 GCA_040004415.1 Bacteroidota bacterium
CTTTTGCAGCGCTGTTTTCTGGCCACTCTTATCGAGCGCTGTGTTGATAATAAACAACATTTTTTCAACCGTCTTGTCCCATGAATTTTGCGAGAGCACACTGTCTACGGCTTTAAGCCATTGCACACGGTCAGCCATGTCCATGGCATTTTGAATTTCAATAATAAACTGCAAAGAACTATCAGCAATATAAACGAGCCCTTTGTCGCCATAATCTTTCACGACGTCATGGATCGGCGTGGATACAACCGGCTTTCCAGCAGCCAGGTATTCCGGTGTTTTTGTAGGACTGATAAATCTCGTTGATTCATTAATAGCAAATGGCATCATAGCCACCTCCCATTTAGAAATGTAGAATGGTAATTCTTTATAGCTCTTAGGGCCCAGGTAGTGAATATTCGGAAGCTGTGGTAGACTGGCTGGGTCAATTTTAACAACCGGACCAATAAGGATGAAATGCCAGTCGGGCTTTTTGGTAGCCATAGCATACAGCATATCAATATCCATTCTTTCATCAATAACACCGACAAAGCCGATGCGCGGGAACGGAATTTCCCTCTGATCGGACAATTCCGCATGCATACTCCTGGCTCTCTCAAAATGACGGCGGTCAATACTGCTGGGGAATAAATAGATATTGGAATGGTTATTCTTTTTTGCCTCGTACAGGCTGTTGCCGCCGGTGAAAACAATATCTGCCTTTGCCATCAGTTCTTTTTCCCTTTTTTTGATGAGCGCAGGCGCATTTTTAAATGCTGAAAGTTCATCCATGCAATCATAAATTACCAGCAACGGTTTGAACGAAGGATTCAGCGCAGTTGCCATTGGTGTATAATACCAGGCAACGAATTCAGTAACGCCAAAAAAGTAAAAAAAATCACTTAGCAAATCATTTTGAGTGTCTGTGATTTCTGCTTCGGATAAGCCGGCAGGGAGATGTGGGACAACGACCCAAACTTTGTCGTCATTTTGCTGATTGTCGAGGTAAGCCTTTTCTGAATCTAATAATGGTTCCTCGATAAATAAAACACGAAAATTCCGGGCAAACCTGCTCAGTAAATGCTGCGGCCGCTGGTATACAAAATTCCAGCGCAGATGCGAGTAACAAACAATATCCATTCGACTAATGCTTTAGTTGTTTAATAAAAAAATACTGAAAATAAAACAGTGTAATAAATAAAATATCTGTAAAATCATGCCACTGTGAAACACGGCGGAAAGCAGGTTTTGTCAGGGGCACTATTTTTTTCTACGTTTTTTTTGTGTACAAGTTTCTACAAAATATGATTATGCCGATTCCCGGTTTACTGCCACGTGCAATACAGAGGCAGTAAAAAACAACCGGATAATTAACAAACAAATAAATATTACGCAAATACACAGAAGTTCCCTTTGCATAAAAGGCTTTACCGGAGCAAAAAATACGTATACCATATTTCCGGCAAGGCTGCCTTCCGATGGCGGGGGCTTTGCATAAAGCACCCAGGCAGGTTAGGGATAATTACAGTAGTAATAAAACACAGCTTAATCCCGCGGCCGATAGAGGACACCAGCCCAGATCTGAACCATAGCAAATAATGCTACCCGCGCTAATGGTCTGCAAGCAAATTGGTTATCCTGGCCAAAAAAAACCGCCCGGAATCCGGGCGGTAAAATTAACCGCTACCTCACTGTCAACCATTGTTCCCATTATCCTGCCTGGCCGGTGTTGTTTTGTGCTTGTAATAATTTGTTTTTAAATCATAGATATCCCGATTACGATCCGCTTTTAATTTTTTTCCGTTCATCTTTGCTGATCGATGTATCATGTTTGGCGGACTTAATTTTATCCTTATAGTCCGCTTTGATATCGTCCACTTTCATATCCATTTTGGATTCGCGGCGGTAACCATTGTAACCAAACAAAAAGGTGAATAATAAAAAGGCGGATAACCAAGACTCAGAGCTATGGAAGGTCTCACCGCCACGACTGTTCCTCCACCTGGATGTTCATGTTGCGCAGAGACAGCCATCACTACACAGATAGCAGTCGCCCATTGCTTCACAAACATTACAGGATAATGGATTCATTGTGCAGGTGCGACGGGTTCCCCCGGAATTAATTGTACCCGCAAAAAAGTAAACAATTTTAAGGACAGCCACTGGCTGCAACATCAATGGTGCGGATATCATCATTGTGAAAGATGTTTAACAATTTCGCAAGGCCCAAAACTTTTTTTCCTGATGTGTCTTTCCTTGACTGGAGGAGCCGATGACATTGACCACCTACAGCCGGTGTGGATAGACCAACAATATTATTTCCTAATTCTGAAAAAACATATTGTATCAGGATGCTTCAAGATGGTAAAATTATCCGGCGAACGATGGTCCGGGCAAATCGGTGCAGGTGGTCAAAGCGAGCCGGAGAAATATCTACCTGGTAAGAAAAGCGTTCATGCCCTTAAATTCTTTTGGAGGAATTAACGTCCAAATATCAGATATATATATATTCGTGAAGCCCACAAATATATTTCAGGAGACATATCATACATAGCCCTATTGATCCAGTACGAGCACAGAACCTTTTACTGTAATCACTTTTGACGAGCTGCCTGTTTTATATTGAATTACATAAATATATGCACCAGATGATACTTTTTTTCCTGAATACTTTCCATCCCATGCTGTATTAGCGGAAGCAGTTGAAAAAAGTTTTTGTCCCCATCTATTGAAAATCGAAAAGCTGTAACCTGATATTTGTCCGCTCTTACAAATAATTTCAGGGCGAAATGCGTCATTGATGTTATCACCGTTCGGCGTAAATGCAGTAGCAATATAATTTTTGCAGTTACAATCTCCGTAATCAATCGCAAAATGGTACACGTCTTCGAAACAATCTTTGTTACTTATGATAAGTGTAAAATTGCCGGGAGCCGTCAACTTTTTCACGCGGCCGGTGTCGCCGTCACTCCATTTATATTGCCATCCCGGGAGATACGTGTATTCATTACGGAATGTTTGTGCATCAACCTGCCAGTTTTTTCCATTGCACAAAACCGTGTCCGTTTTTTTACTGACAGAAGGAATTAGTGTTACATCGTCTATCAGCAAATAGTAACCCATTGTGTCTGCTGTAGTGCAAATACTGGAACGGTTATGTCCAAAATTACCAAGCGTAAGATATTCCTCACTTCCAGTAGCGGTATAACAACCAGAGACTTCATGCCAAATACCATCGGGAACTTGTTGTTTGCTTTCAGCATTTATTTGTGGCTGCAAACTCAATGGCTCGCAATCCGGATTATTATTAATGAGGTCATTTGAAAAATAAACACCCAGACTATCGGTGCGAAAACAAATATTATGCAGTGACGGAGTATAATAATCTCCCAGGGCTAAATTGTAATACATCGAAAAATAATATTTACTGCCTGCCTGCAAAGGATATTGCAATTTTGTTTCAAGGTAATGGCGGAATTCTGTATAAACGATTTTAGGGTTTACAATCAAAATACCCGCATAGCTGGAACCACTGTGGGCGGATTGATTGGTCAAGGTATTTATTGGAACACCGGTTAAAGCATTATTGCAGGGAAACACTCCGGTAAAAAAAGTCGCCTGGCCATTTCCACGAATAGTAAACGATTCACAATAAGGTGAGAACCAGTTGACACTCTTGTTTATCTGGAAAAAATCGTCCGGACAGCTGCTTACCTTTTCGAATGATGGGTTGAGCACCAGGTTTTGTGAATAAAGATTGCTGCAGAACAAAATTAATAGCCAGGATATTGTAATCGCCTGACTATATGTTACATCCTTCACTTTTGAAGAGCAGCCAATCATTAGTGAAAGATATGCATTTGGGGCTGAAATAACTATCCGTAATACCGCTAAAAGCGTGTTGTGACTGGGCAATTTCAATCTGCATTTACATACCGGTTTACTGGAAAAAACCACGCACAGTATTACCCGGTGAAAATACCAGCAATGCGGACCCCCTTCCTCCATTCATTTTTACGTTTCAATCTGTATCGTCCTGAGATTCATAAAAGATATCTCAACTGATGATTAGAATTCTCTCAAAACAATTGCTGTCCTGTAATTGACCCTAAATGAGTAAATATCTTGTTTCATTAGCGTTGCGTTATCGCAGCCATTAGTTCTTTGAAAGTATTGTTGACATT
>JBDUAY010000492.1:0-4152 GCA_040004415.1 Bacteroidota bacterium
GGCTGCGGGCTGCCGTTTTGGGAGCCAACGATGGCATATTGTCGACAACAAGTATCGCAATTGGTATAGCTAGCTTCATAGTCATTCCAAAAGTATTTTTGACCACATTGCAAAAATCTTCATTTTAAAGTAACATTTGTAATGAAGGATATAAATGAATTTTGCTTGCGATTACTAATAGAGGGCCTTCACTTTTGAGAACTTATGAAGGCAAAGAACACTTTCAATAGAGACAAAGTTTAAAAAAAATTTGCGTGCCCGCTAACATATTATTACTTTTATGAAAAGAAAATAAGATATTATCAATTTTCATCCTGTTTAATTCGTTTTTAAAATGAAAATTATTTTTCATTCACACCTCTACCTTCAATCTTTGGATAAAGATTAATTCAGGATTTTTTCCCGATTTGTTTGAAAACCAATTCGGCCTTTAGCCCTTTTACATTCTTTTGCAATCATTGATTAATTCAATTTACGAAACATCTTTCCACTTTCAATTTTATTACCATCTCCAAAGCATTAAACAGCAGCGAGTATAATAGATGCATTTTAAAATCTTTAGTAATTGTAGAATACTTCCAAACGGACAGCCTGGTTTTCAATTAAGATTAAAAAAACTAATAAGATAATTCAATTTAAATAATAACCCTTTTATATGAAAAAATATATATTTTCTTGTTTATCAATTGCCTTTTTTTGTCTTTTTACAAGCGCATCTGCGCAGACAACACATTATGTAAAAACTATCGCTACCGGCGATGCTTCTGGTTCTTCCTGGAACAATGCTTCAGGTGATTTGCAATTGATGATAAATTCATTAGTACCAGGTGATGTGGTATGGGTAGCCGGTGGCATTTACAAACCAATATACCGCGCAGACAATCTTAGTGTTTTAACGCCAAATGACCGAAACAATGCTTTTGTATTAAAAGCAGATGTGAAAATATATGGCGGTTTTGCAGGAAATGAGATGGCATTAACTCAAAGAGATTCTACCCGAATAACCAACAACACTATTTTAAGCGGTGATTTAGGAACAAGTGCGGATATTTCTGATAATGCTTACCATGTGGTCATCAGTGCTGGTTCTGTTGGCTTAGCAGAACTTAACGGATTTACCATTAAAGATGGGAATGCAAACGGACCTGGTGGAAATATTACTGTTTTGTCACAATCTATTTATTCTTCAGAAGGCGGTGGTTTTGACCTCACTAATTCTTCACCTGTTTTAACTAATATAACCATTACTGAAAATAGTGCCAGTGGCACTGGCGGTGGAATAAATAATTACAATTCCTCTCCGGTATTGTCTCATATAACTGTTGTTGGGAATATTGCCGGTAGCGGTGGTGGAATTTATAATAACTCTTCTTCGCCTGCTATATCCAATACTATTATTAGTGGAAATAGTGCCGTAGCGGGAGGAGGTGCTGGTGGTGGCATTTATAACCTTTCTAACTCTTTTCCTGTTTTAACGAATGTAACCATTAGTGGAAATACGGCCAGTTATGGAGGTGGAATTTTAAATAATAATGGGTCTTTATCTTTTTTGACGAACGTAACTATTAGTGGAAATTCAGCTATTTCCGGGGGTGCGATTTATAACAATTTGTCTTCGCCTAAAATTCGTAATTCAATCATTTACGGCAACTCTACAGGTATTCTAAACGCTGGTGGTTCAATGCCCACAATCACCTATAGCTTAGTGCAGGATTTAACTGATGAAAGCAATGGTAATATAAGTGGTAATAAAGACCCTTTATTTGTAGCACCACTTAGTCCGGGATTAAGCACCGGTGGAAATTACCGGTTAAAAGGTAATGCAAGCCCTGCATACAACAAAGGCAATAATAATTATTTTAATGCAGGCCAAACCCCTGATTTATCCGCAATCACTACCGATTTAGATGGCGGAGCACGTATCCAGGACGGGATTATTGATTTAGGAGCTTATGAAGTAACAGTATCACCAAATGCAAGCGCAGGGACGGTAACGGCGGGAACGACTCCTCAGTGTATCGGATCTACAACAACTTATTCGGTTTCTGGTGCAATATTAGGTGGTGGCACAGGGGCATGGCGCAGTGATAATGCAGCAGTTGCTACCGTTGATGCTTCAACAGGTGTAGTTACAGCAGTGGGTGCAGGAACGACTAATATTGTTTATACAGTAACGGGAGGAGGTAATGCAACAGCAACAGCTTCGCAACCTTATACAGTAATCCCAAATGCCAGCGCGGGCACAGTAACTGCAGGCACAACTCCTCAATGTATTGGTTCAACAACAACTTATAGTGTATCAAATGCGATTTTGGGAGGAGGCACTGGTGCATGGAGCAGCGATAATACAGCAGTTGCCAAGGTTGATCAATTTACCGGATTAGTGACAGCAGTTGGTGGGGGAACCTGTAATATTATTTATACAGTTTCAGGAGGTTGTAGTGGCTTGCAATCTGCATCGCAGCCTTATACGGTTATTTCAGGGATAGATGCTTCTGCAAGCAGTAATCCTGTTGCCTTAGGTTCTAACGCTACTTTATCCGCTACCATTTCACCGGCTATTTCCGGAGTTACCGTCAGTTTTAATGTTGATCCGGGAACCGGAGTTATTACTACTTATTCTGCTGTTACCAATAACTTAGGGGTGGCTACAACTTCTCCTATTTCGGGCCTTTCTGTTAATTTATACAAGGTGGTAGCAACTGCCGGATCTGGTTGTGCTACTTCTAATGCCGCTTACCTGGCTGTGTATGATCCCAACAGCAGCTTTATCACCGGAGGCGGATGGATTACTTCACCTGCAGGCGCTTTGGTTGCTCAACCTTCGCTGAGTGGCAAGGCAAATTTTGGTTTCGTAGCTAAATATAAAAAGGGTAGTAGCCAGGTAGATGGAAATACTGAGTTTCAGTTCCAGGATGGTGATTTCAATTTCAAAAGCAGTGCATTGGATGCAGCAACCTTGGTAATTTCAGGTTCAAAAGGAACTTACAGAGGTGAAGGAACCGTAAATGGTGCGGGTGATTATGGATTCATGGTTGCTGCTGTTGATGGAAATATTAGTGGTGGTGGTGGAACTGATCTGTTCAGGATTAAAATTTGGGATCGAAGCCACGGAAATGCCGTTGTTTATGATAACAATATGGGTAAAGATGAAAACGGAGTTCCAACAACAATCCTTGGAGGAGGATCTATTTTAATTCATTATGCAAAAGGAATTAATTCAAGGATAATGAATAACGGATCAAACGTTGAAATTGCCAATAGTAATTCTATTGAACTCACAGGAACAGGTGAATTAACGGTAAAAACAATGCCGAACCCGACGTCTTATTATTTTACATTGGGATTGAAGAGTTTGAGCAAAGAGAAGATAATGCTAACTGTAACAGACATTGCAGGAAGGGTAATAGAACAAAGAACAGATATTCCGGCTAATAGTACGATTCAGTTGGGAGATCGTTATTATCCCGGTGTTTACATTGCAGAGTTTCTGCAGGGTAATGATAAAGTAACAACCCGGTTGATAAAAGAAGGTAAGTAATTTCCTGAAATCCTAGAACCCGAAGAGGCTGCCTTGAAAAAGCAGCCTCTTTTAAAAAGTAGCCTTCAGCAAAACCTTAAAGAACGAGCCATGGACGTATATTCTCAAAACTGTATCATTAGGACAATATCACTAATGAAGCTAATGGCGTTGTGTATCTCCAGGTAATTGATCCACAAAAATTGATAATTATAAATTAATTAACGAGGGCATTATCTCTTTATTGGAACACCAACGAAGGAATAAAATCACTGTTTTTGAATTACAGTAAAGCAACAAATTCCTTTGCTTTTTATTTTGCCCAAACTTCATACGCAACGTCCACTATCGTGAGACATTGCTGAGAAGAAGAAGAAAATAGCTGGCTATTTAATCACTTATCAAATGGATCATATTTCATCCAATCAACTTCCAATTCATAGGGATGCAAAGGTTTCTCGATGGAGTTAGGATTCGTTTCAACTGTCCAGTAGTTGGTATGCCAAAAGTTCATCCTGTAATATGATTGATGTTGGGGTATGCCTCTTTGCGATCTTTGGTAATCCCACAAAACAATTTTCTGACCGGTTAACGGGTGTATCATCCACCAGGTAAGGCGATCGGGATGCCAG
>JBDUAY010000115.1:0-14072 GCA_040004415.1 Bacteroidota bacterium
AATACTGGCCCTTTTACTTTTTATGATTTCATGATTTATAACCACCAAAATAATTTGTCTGCGCTTAAATAAACCGATTTATTTTATAATAGCATTTTCTCTTCTGTCCTTTACAAATTCGCCAGAGTTATAAGACGACACAGTATTTACTAAATTTATCTGTAGCTGATGGTACATCAATTTTTGAGAATAATTTGAATGCAAACACTTCGCTAAAAAATTATAATAAATTTTTCGTTGTTTTATTTCCTGCAACGCAATGATTTCGTTGGTTCCTATCTTTAATGTATGAGCAGTAAAGTAAAAACGGCTTTCTTTTGTCAGAATTGTGGTTACGAAAGTGCAAAATGGTTGGGCAAATGTCCGTCGTGCAATGAATGGAATACATTTGCTGAAGAAATTATTCAGAAAGAAAATACCAAAACAAATAATACTAACTGGAATGAATACACCGGCGAAAAAACGGGTCGTACAGTTTTATTGAATGATATAAAAAGCAGCGAAGAAAAAAGAATTGTCACGGCAGATACAGAACTTAACAGGGTATTGGGGGGTGGTATTGTTCCCGGAAGCATCGTATTGGTAGCAGGAGAGCCCGGCATTGGTAAATCTACTTTGTTTCTGCAGATTGGTTTGCAGTTGAAAGATATCGTTACCTTATATATTAGTGGTGAAGAAAGCGTACAGCAAATTAAAATGCGTGCCGACCGCCTTTCTATAAAAAATGATAATTTTTATTTGCTCACCGAAACCAATACACAAACTATTTTCCAGGAAATAAAAAAACTTAAACCGCAACTGGTGATAGTTGATTCTGTACAAACTTTACAGACGCCTTACATAGAATCATCACCAGGGAGTATATCGCAGATACGCGAGAGCGCGGCTGAGTTGCAGCGTTTTGCAAAAGAAACCAGTACACCTGTATTTTTAATAGGCCATATTACTAAAGATGGAAATATTGCAGGACCAAAAATTTTAGAACACATGGTTGATACCGTGTTGCAGTTTGAAGGCGATCATCATTATGCATACCGTATTTTAAGAACAATAAAAAACAGGTTTGGTGGCACTGCAGAGCTGGGCATTTATGAAATGAGCAGTGAAGGGATGCGTGGTGTTACCAATCCAAGTGAAATATTAATTACACAAAAGGAAGATCAGTTAAGCGGCATAGCCATAGCCGCCACCATAGAAGGAATGCGCCCGCTGTTAATAGAAGTACAGGCACTCGTAACGCAATCTGTATATGGTACACCGCAACGTACCGTTAGTGGTTTTGATCTGCGGCGCCTCCAGTTATTACTAGCTGTTCTTGAAAAAAGAGGCGGCTTTCATTTTGGCGTAAAAGATGTTTTTTTAAATATCGCCGGTGGTTTAAAAATTGAAGATCCCTCTATTGAACTGGCTGTACTTTGTGCTTTACTTAGTTCTTATGATGACACCAATTTACCTATGAGTATTTGCTTTGCAGGGGAAGTAGGATTAAGCGGAGAAATACGCGCGGTTAACCGCATTGAACAACGTATTGCAGAAGCAGAAAAGCTTGGTTTCGAAAAAATCATCGTGTCAAAATACAATCAGAAAGGGCTTTCAAAACAAAAATTTAATATTGAAATTATAACCGTGGGTAAAGTAGATGAAGTATATGCATTACTATTTTAAATTATGATGTTAGTTAAATCAATCGTCAACGATTTTTCCCATTTATTTTTTCCGCATGTCTGCGCAGGTTGCGGCGCTGATACTATAAGCCGCCAGTCGCCCCTGTGCATTCATTGTATTAATCAGCTGCCACGCACAAACTTTCATCTGTATCCAAATAATCCCGTAGAAAAATATTTTTGGGGGAGGATGCCGGTTACCGGTGCATCTGCATTGTGTCATTTTACAGATGATTCACTCATACAGCATTTACTGCATCAGCTCAAATATAAAGGCAACAAAGAGGTTGGCTTTTTTTTAGGAAGAATGATGGGAAATTCTTTAACCGCAATTGATCGTTTTAGCGATATTGATATGCTTGTACCATTGCCATTATTTGCGTCGAGACAAAAAAAACGTGGCTATAACCAGGCCGGAGTTTTATGTGATGGAATAGCAGGTATAATGAAACTCCCTGTTGTCAATGATGCCGTTATACGTTTAGCCGCCACTGAAACCCAAACACATAAAAATCGTATTGAAAGATGGATAAATATGGAGGGAAAATTTGAAGTAATAAAACCAGGCGACCTGGCCGGCAAGCATATATTGCTGGTAGATGATGTGATAACCACCGGTGCTACACTGGAAGCTTGCGGACAGGAAATATTAAAGGTGCCTGGCGTAAGAATAAGTATTGCCACACTGGCATATACTGTATGATTAAAATAAGCGTTTAAAAGCAGACTTAGTATTTTTGAACCGCATGAAGCAAGCACTTATTTATATTAGTATCTTATTCTTCGTTTGTTTTTACGGATGTAAAAAGGACACATTTATAACCAGCAAAGACGCACAGGTAACTGTAAGTGCTGATACATTACGTTTTGATACCGTATTTACTACAGCCGGTTCCGTCACACAATTATTTAAAATAATAAACGGCAATAGCCAGAAACTGGAAATTAATAATGTTACCCTCAAAGGTGGCGCAACGTCAGCCTTCAAAATAAATGTAGATGGCACAACCGGGCCGGATGTAAAAAACATTGAGCTGGATGCGCATGACAGCATTTTTGTTTTTGTTACGGTTACTGTTAACCCCAATCTTGCCAATCAGCCCTTCGTAATAAAAGATAGTATTGATATTGCATTCAATGGCAATAACCAGTTTGTGCAACTGGAAGCCTGGGGCCAGAATGCCCATTTTCTGCGTAGCCCGAAAATTACGGGTAACACGGTATGGACAAATGATCTCCCCTATGTAATTCTTGGAGGCTTACAGGTGGATACCACTGCTACGCTTACGATAAAGCAGGGGTGTAAAATTTATTTGCATGCAGACGCACCTTTTTTAGTTGATGGTTCGCTGCAGGTTGCCGGCAATAAATATGATAGTACCCGTGTTTATTTTAAAGGAGACAGAATGGACTATCCTTACAATGAATATCCTGCAACCTGGCCGGGAATTTATTTCAGGGGTACGAGTAAAAATAACGTCTTACAGTATGCGGTTATAGCAAATGCCTACCAGGGCGTTGTGGTACAGCAGCCCTCCGTAAATGCCAGTCCAAAACTCGTGCTTAACGAATGTATCATTGACAATATTTACGATGCAGGTGTTTATGGTATAGAAACATCCATCAATGCCCGTAATTGTCTTATTAGTAATTGCGGCAAAAATGTTCAGCTTGTTTATGGTGGTAATTATCAGTTTGTTCATTGCACGATGTCAACAATTGCCAGCGACTATATCACCCATACCGATCCGGTCTTGTATATCAGCAATGCAGTGCAGGTTGCCGGAACCGTATATTCAGATAATCTTACTGCCGCTTTCACAAATTGTATTATGTGGGCGCAAAACGGAACTGATGGTAATGAAGTGGTTACTTCCAAACAAGGTGCTGCTTCATTTACTGTAAATTTTACCAATTGTCTTTGGAAAGTGAAGGATACTCCCGCCAACCTTGCCTCCGCTGTTAATATAATCAGCAACCAGGATCCTCTTTTCGACAGTATTAACGTATCAAAACGAATTTTTAATTTCCGTTTAAAAAATGGCTCGCCTGCAATTGACAAAGGCGTTAATGCCGGCGTTCTATCTGATTTAGATGGTAACCCAAGACCATCAGGCCTGCCAGACCTTGGCGCCTACGAAAAGCAGTAGAGAAAGAATAACAGGCTGATTTATCCCCGGATAAAAAAATTAATAATTTTAATTCGATGTTGCAACCATATTTGCATCATATTTGTTGAAGTATTGTATCATCTCAAACAATTAAAATAAAGCATCATGTTACGAATTGCACTTTTAGCGCTGGCATTTGCCGCGTTTGCGACTATTTACGATTTTAAAGTTACCGGCCTCGATGGCAGCGCGATTAATCTTTCAAAATACAAAGGAAAAAAAATATTGATTGTTAATACCGCTTCCAAATGCGGTAACACCCCTCAATATGAAACATTAGAAAAATTGTATGAGGCACACAAAGACAAACTGGTTATCATTGGATTTCCGGCAAATAATTTTGCTTCCCAGGAGCCTGGTACAAATGGGGAAATTCAGGAATTTTGTAAAAAGAATTATGGTGTAAGTTTTCCGATGTCAGGCAAAGTTTCTGTAAAAGGCGATGATATGGACCCGTTGTTTAAATACCTGGTTGCAGAAGCGGATAAAATGGGAATAAAAGATCCCATCAAATGGAATTTTACAAAATTCCTGGTAGATGAAAATGGTAAACTTGTAACGGTGATTGATAATAAAGTTAAGGGCGATGCATTAACAGATGCAGTGACCAAATATCTGAATTAAGACTACCTAAAGATAATTTAAGGGCTGCCGCAGATTGCGGCAGCCTTTTTTATTAGAAAGAAAAACGGTTTATCTGAAAAAAGGGGCCTTTCGTCTGTGATATTGCCGCTTTGCACGAAATCATTTAAAAATCAGCCTTCAAATGAAGACCTTTGTTTCATCAAATTCAAACTGGACATTGAATTTAATGAGGTTGTAAATCTTCTGTCAATCTAATTGTTGCAGACATCGTACCCTTTAATAACATAAGCCGCTCACCGAGCGGCTTTTTTATTTTACATCACAATATAAATTTTTATAAATCAAGCTTTTTACTTGTTACCATGCTAACATGCGACGGCTTAATTTTTCACCGAATGAAAGGAAAATATCTAATCGGCAAAAATTTGTTATTCATCGAACCAATACTTCTTGTCCCCGAAAAAATGCAGATAACCGTGTTTAAATGAAGAATTTTATATCATCAAATTCAAACTGGACATTGAATGTAACGAGGTTGTAATCTTCGGTCAATCAAAAGTTTCCATTGAAGCCGGAACACTTTTAAGTATTAACCGCTCTGTTAAAAGGGCGGTTTTTATTTTTAAAACAACCCCTTTGATCAGTATAGGGTCACAGAATATTTAATTGACAAATCTCCCTTCAAAACATGGTTTCAACTCCTCGTTTATTCTTTATATTTGAAACTTTAAAAACACGGGCATGAAACAGCTGGCAATGATTTTTTTAGTGGCGATTCAAATGACTTTAGTCAATTTTGTTTTTGCGCAGGAAAAAGAAAGTGGCTTTAAGAAGACTGATTTCTATGCTGCGATGCAGGCAAACAGTGAAGACGCCGTTAATAAACAACTGGATCTTCTTAAAACAGCTGATATTGCAGAAAAGGGTGCATACGAAGGTGCTTTATTAATGAAAAAAGCGGGTATTGTGGGTGGTGCCAAAAAGAAGTTAGATTTGTTTAAAGCGGGCCATAACAAACTGGAAGCGGTTCTTGCCAAAGACAGTTTAAATGCAGAGTTCAGGTTTCTTCGTCTGATGATACAGGAACATGCCCCGGGCATCCTCGGATATAAGGGGGAACAACAGAAAGATAAATTGTTTATAAAAAATAATTTTAAAAAATTACAGCCTGTAGTGCAGGAAGCGGTCACTAATTATACCAGGGAATCGAAAATTTTAACACCAGCAGACCTGTAACCCGGATTGAATATGAGCAAGAAAATTTTGGCCATTTATTTTACGCAGTCTGGCCAGCTCGGACAAATAGTTGACAATTTTACATCCGTTTTTACAGGGGCAGGAGTATCTGTGGAAAAAATAAATATACAACCACAACCCGGTTTTGGCTTTCCCTGGAACTCAAAACGTTTCTTTGACGCAATGCCCGAAAGCGTATTGGGTATACCTGCTGAATTGGCGCCATTTGAATTAAAAGAAGATTCTTATGATTTGATTATTTTTGCATACCAGCCATGGTTTTTAGCGCCCAGTATTCCTGCAAACAGTGTTTTAAGTCACCCGTCATTTAAGGCGGTTGTAAAAAACACGCCGGTGGTAACAATAATAGGGGCCAGGAATATGTGGCTAAAAGCACAGGAACGGGTTAAGAATATGTTGCATAGCTATGGCGCGAAACTGGTTGGCAATATAGCATTGGTAGACAAAAATAGTAATCTCGTTAGCGGGGTTACCATTCTCTATTGGATGATGACAGGAAAAAAAGATAATATGTGGGGGATTTTTCCAAAGCCAGGCGTCGCAGACGAAGATATTGCCAGCATGAAACAGTATGGGAATACTGTTTTGCAATCTCTTACTGCTAATACCTGGGCAGCATTACAACCTGCACTGATAGAACAAAAAGCAGTAGAAGTAAAATCGAACCTGATGTTTATTGAACCGAGGGCAACTAAACTGTTTTCTATCTGGGCCAATTTTATTATTAAAAGAAAAAACAGGTCAGCATGGCTGGTTGTTTTTAAATACTATCTTTTGATTGCTTTGTTTATTATAGCCCCGGTGGTTTTAATTATTAATACCTTATTGTTCAAACCTTTTTTGGGAAAAAGCATCAGTAGAAAGAAACAATATTACTTAGCCGTTAATTAACCATTGTTATAGATGTCGTTTAAAGAAGTTTATATTACTAAAACAGCCAGTTATCTGCCAAATGAGCCTGTTTCAAATGATGAAATGGAGGAATATTTGGGTTTGATAAATGACCAACCATCAAAATCAAGAAGAATTGTATTACGCAACAATGGTATAAAAAGAAGATTTTATGCGCTTAATAAAGATGGTCAGCCTACGCATACCAATGCAGAAATGACATCCCTGGCAATAAGGGCCTTGTTTAATAATGATCCTGCAGGACTTAAATCTTTCCAGTTGCTTAGTTGCGGAACTTCTTCGCCCGATCAACTGATGCCTTCTCATGCGGTAATGGTTCATGGCTGGCTGCCTGAAAGCAATGCCATCGAAGTAGTATCGCCGTCTGGTGTGTGCTGCGCAGGCATGCATGCGTTAAAATATGCGTTTATGGCCATACGCACGGGCGATGTGGAAGCGGCTGTAACAACGGGTTCAGAACGCATGTCGCGTAAAATGCGTTCAGAAGTTTTTAAAGATGAAATGTCTAAACTGGCCCAGCTGGAAGCAAATCCTTATATCGGTTTTGAAAAGGAATTTTTGCGCTGGATGTTATCAGACGGCGCTTCAGCCTTTTTGCTATCCAATAAAAAAAATGATGCAGGTTTAAATCTTCGCATTGAATGGATCGAAGGCGTTTCCTATGCCAACCAAATGGAGGTTTGCATGTATATGGGAAGCGATAAACAGAAAGATGGATTGCTTAAAAGTTATATGGATTATACACCAGAGGAAATTATGATCCAGTCGATTTTAAGTCTCAAGCAGGATGTTAAATTACTGAGTGAGCATATCGTTCCACTGGGCGCCATTAAATTAAAAGCGCTGTTTGAACAAAAAGGACTTACCACAAATGATATAGATTATTTTCTGCCGCATATGTCGAGCGAATTTTTCAGAAATAAAATTGTCGAACAACTAGAAATAAACGGACTGGGGATAGCGAAAGAAAAATGGTTTACCAATCTTGACAGCATGGGTAATGTTGGGGCAGGTTCCGTCTATTTAATGATTGACGAATTATTTAATAGCGGGAGACTTAAAAAAGGAGAAAAAATTTTATTAATGGTACCCGAGAGTGCCAGATTCTCCTATATGTATGCATTGCTGACGGTTTGTTAGCCGGGTTTGGAATATAAAATCTTAGGTGTACAGTTGCCGTCTGATGCTGAAAACATTATTGATCTTTTAAGCAGAAGAACTTTAAACTTCAGACAAGCAAACTTTAAACTATATCAGCATGAAAAAAGAAAATATACCGCAAGACCCCAGCGGGCTGAATAATTTTACCAAAGAAGTTGTTTACGCAACAGATAACAATGGTAATTATGTTACTGAACTTAGCAGCGGTTGGGAAGTTAAATCTACCGCGCTGAATGTTGCCTGGAAGGATATTGAAGAACGCATTAATGCCGCAAGACAAAAAGTACAAAATAAAGAAGCCAGCCCTGTTCTTTTCTTCATGGAGCTTCGTTTAATGGATGCCGGTATAGTAAGTGCGTACACTGGTTTTTGGAAATGGCAGATAAAACGACACCTGAAACCGGCTATATTCGAAGAACTTTCACCAAAAAAATTACAGAAATACGCAGAGGCATTTAATGTTAGTGTAACAGAACTTAAAACGATGGACGTGCATGAAGGTTAATTTTGAACACTTACAGGCGGCGCACTGCGAGAACGGGGTAACAACCAACCTGCTTAAAACGATTGGTATCAGAAATATGACGGAACCCATGGTATTTGGTATTGGTTCCGGGCTTTTTTTTATTTATATACCATTACTGAAAATTAATAACGGTCCGGCAATTGCGTTCAGAACACAGCCCGGGCTCATATTTAAACGAACCTGCAAGTCGCTGGGGATTCCTGTAATCAGAAAAAAATTCAGCTCAAAACAGGAGGCTGAAAAATTTCTAATCGATTGTTTGGAGCAGGGGCATCCTGTAGGTGTGCAGGTGGGCGTATATTATCTTTCTTATTTTCCCAAAGAATACCGTTTTCACTTCAATGCTCATAACTTAATAGTATACGGCAAAGAAGGGGATAATTTTCTTGTAAGTGATCCGGTAATGGAAGACGTAACAACTTTAACATCGTACGAGCTGGAACGTGTACGGTTTGCAAAAGGTGCACTGGCCCCGCGCGGGCAAATTTATTATCCCAAAGAAAAAAGAGACATTACGGATGATCAAATGCGCAAGGCAATCGTTACCGGGATAAAAAGGAATGTACGCGATATGCTGCACGTGCCCGGGAGTTTTGTAGGAGTAAGCGGAATTGCATATACGGGAAGAAAAATAAAAAAATGGCGCGATAAACTCGGCCTGCATACAGCTGGTTTATACCTGGCACAACTGGTACGTATGCAGGAAGAAATAGGAACGGGCGGTGGCGGCTTTCGTTATATCTATGGCGCATTTCTGCAACAGGCACATGCTTTTCACGCCAATGATAAATTACTTGATATCTCTAAAACATTTACACAGGCCGGCGATTTATGGCGCACTGCAGCTGTGCAGGCCGCAGGTATTTACAAAGGCAGAATCAGCAGCCAGGCAGATTTTAATAATATGGGTGATTACCTGCTGGAGATTGCTGAAATTGAAAAAAAGGCATTCCAGGATCTGTCAAAAATTAAATGGCATTCATGAGCAATGCAGCAGTGAGCATACATGATCTTGCCTTTCAGTATGCAGGGCAAACAAAACCCGTTTTCCAGCACCTTACACTTGAGGTACTTACAGGAGAGCGGTTTGGTTTGTTTGGTCCTAATGGTGCGGGTAAAACAACGCTGATGAATTGCATGACGGGGTTACTTTCTTTTCATGTTGGAAGTATAGCATTGCTGCAAAATAAAGTGTTGCCACATCATAAATCATTCAATAAATCTTTCGGCTTTGTACCGCAGGATTTTTCTTTTTACCAGGAGTTAAGTCCGGAAGAAAACTTGCAATTTTTTGGCGCCTGGTATGGCATGGGAAAAAAGCAAATAAAACAAAGAACTGCAGAACTGCTGCAAGTGTTGGGGCTTGCGGATGTAGCAAAAAAACAAGTACAAAAATTTTCTGGCGGTATGAAACGCCGGGTGAATTTAGCAATCGGCGTGATGCACAACCCACCGATTTTATTTTTGGATGAGCCGACAGTAGGCGTGGATGTACAGACAAGGTATGCCATGATTGAATACCTGAAGGAATTAAATAAAAACGGAACGACACTAATTTATACCTCGCACCAATTAAGAGAGGCCGAAGATTTGTGCGATAAGATTGCGTTGTTTGATGACGGCAGAATTATTGCACATGGTACATTGCCTCAACTGCTCGCCGAAAATAACGAAGCGCATTTAGAAGGACTGTTTATTAAGCTAACGGGGAAGGCTTACCGGGACGCGAATTTGTAAATAGGTAGACGGTAGACCGTAGACCGTTTAGTTTTAAGCATTCCCCTGTAAAATGGTTGATAAAACAATGAATGATTGAATTAAGACGCCCATGCCCTAAACCGTATGCCCTTTATTAATTCGTGAAGTAAAACTATTAGAGACCATATGTATAAGCTTTGGGCCACGATATTAAAAGACATCCGCATTCTAACCCGCGATAAGGTTGGTCTTACGCTGATGTTTGTGATGCCCATTGTGCTGGCCATTGTAATTACAGCTATACAAAACAGTACGTTTGAACTGGTTAATGATAATAAAGTTCCATTACTGCTGTGCAATAAAGATGGAGGCGATGCCAGCAGGCAACTGGAACAGGCGATCGGAAAGATTGGCATGTTTGAAGTGAAACAAGTAACAAAAGATGCATCCGAAAAGCAGATTACCGATCGGATGCATGCAAAAGACGCATTGGTAGCGATTGTTATTCCGCAAAATTTTTCTGCTGCCATTTCTGCAAAAGCAAATAATATTTCTGGTAAGGCATTAAACAAATTTGGATTGCAAAACGATACCGGTACAGCTGCAGCTGATGTAACCATTGAACCGGTTACATTGTATTATCATCCTGTATTGCAGCAATCGTTCAGATCTTCCATACAGGGTGCACTGCGCAGCGCTTTGCAGCTGGTAGAAAATAAACAGATTTTAAAGAGCCTGTATTTTTCTTTGAACGAAAAAGAACTGCCGCCGTCTTTTGAGAATGAAATTGTTAATAGCCAGGTGGGCATTACCGAAATTCCTATCTCGCGCAATGGCAGCCGTAATATACCCAACGCAACACAACATAATATACCAGCATGGACCATCTTCGCCATGTTCTTTATTGTAATTTCTTTGGGCAGCAGTGTTGTAAAAGAAAAACTGAACGGCAGTTTTGTGCGGTTAAAAACATTGCCCACCAGTTACCTGGTTGCGTTGTTATCGAAACAAATAGCCTACATGGCAGTTACATTATTGCAAACGGCTGTTATATTTTCTATAGGGGTATGGTTATTTCCGTTAATTGGTTTGCCCGCATTAAATATACCGGCAGATAAATTCGGTTTATTGATTGTATCTGTTATTTGCGGTTGGTGCGCTGTTAGCTATGCAATCTGTATTGGTGTTTTTGCCCAAACACAGGAGCAGGCAAACGGCTTTGGAGCAGTTTCAATTGTATTACTGGCCGCGATAGGAGGCATACTGGTACCCAGTTTTGCGATGCCTGCCTCTTTCCAGGGTATTATGAAATTATCACCGCTGCATTGGTGTCTTGAAGCTTTTTACGGATTATTTTTAGAGGGCGGAAAACTTAAAGATGTTTTGCTGAATATTTTACCTTTATTAGGTATTACTTTGCTGATACAGATTGTTACGCTATATACCTTAAAACGAAAAAACCTGATCTGAAATATTTTACAATGGAAACAATACAATTAAAAGAACAGTTAAAGAAGCAGATTGTAGAATTTCTTAACCTGATTAATGTAAAGCCCGAAGACATTAAAGACGATGAGCCTTTATTTGGCACAGGCCTTGGTTTAGATTCTATCGATTCTATCGAATTAATTGTTTTACTGAGCAGGGAATACGGTATTACGATACAAGATCCCAAAGAGGGCCGTAAGATATTGGTTGATATTAATACGATGGCAGATTATATTGAAAAAAACAGAACGAAGTAAATTCTTTTAATTGAGCAGGATTGTTGTTACAGGCATGGGTATTATCAGCGCTATTGGAAATAGTGTAACACAAAACCGCATGGCGCTTATAGAAGGTAAATGCGGCATCGGTTCGCTGGAATTGTTTCCTACAAAATATGCAAACCTGTTGCCTTTCGGCGAAATTAAACTCAGCAACACTTCACTTAAAGAAATGTTGAGGGCAAATCAAGCCGGACTTACGCGCACAACGCTGCTGGCCCTGCACGCTTTTGAAGAAGCCATCACAAATGCACAAGTAACGCCGCAACAATTACAATCTTTTAATACGGCGCTGATAGGAGCTAGTACAGTTGGTGGCATGTGTTTAACAGATGAATTGTACCGGGACGCCAATAAGAAAGAAAACGGTTCTGCGTATTTGTCATCTTATGATTGTGCCTCCGTAAATATATACTTGCAGGAGCGATATCAGATTAACGGAATTATAAATACGATTAATACAGCCTGTTCTTCCTCGGCCAACGCTATTTTATATGGCGCGAGGCTTATTAAAAATGGCCTGGCAGAAAGAGCAATTGTTGGTGGTGTTGATAGCCTGGCAAAGTTTACCATCAATGGGTTTAATGCGCTTCATATTTTATCGCCCGAAAATTGCGCCCCTTTTGATGAGCAGCGTAAAGGATTAAATCTTGGTGAAGGTGCGGCATTTTTAGTACTGGAAAAAGAAGCGGCAGTTGCAGGTAAAAAAATATATGCGGCATTAACCGGTTATTGCAATGCAAACGATGCATTTCATGCTTCTTCATTATCTGACGAAGGCGATGGCCCCTATCTTTCTATGAATGGCGCGCTTACAACGGCCGGTATTGCTGCAGATGAAATAAGTTTCATTAATGCGCACGGTACCGGCACCGAAAACAATGACCTGGTGGAAAGCAGGGCGATGCGCCGCTTGTTTAACAAGGTTCCTTCTTTTGCATCTACTAAATCTAATACCGGCCATACATTGGGCGCTGCTGGCGCTATAGAAGCCGTGTACAGCATTTTAAACCTGCAGTACCAGGAAATATACCCGGGATTAAATTTTAAACAGCCTATTGAGACTACCGGTTTGCAACCTGTATCTGCCTATAGTAAACGGCCATTAAAACATGTAATGTCGAACTCATTTGGTTTTGGAGGTAATTGCTCGTCCTTAATATTTTCATCCGTTTAATATTTCATGTTTTTCCAGTCTCAATACTAACTACTGTATACTGAACACTATTTATGTTTTATATCCATCTCACATCCTGTATTTCGCCACAGCAAACTTTTGCGGATGTTGATGTTGAGCAGTTACATGATGTGGTGAATAATAAACTACAGGTAATAGAACCTTCCTACGAAGGCATACCAACCGGCATTTTGCGCAGAATGGGTAAGGCAATAAGACTTGGTGCAGGTGCTGCGTTGCCATTATTAAAAAATAATAACGCAGTGATTAATGGAATTATAATCGGTACCGCAGACGGCGGTATGGAAGACTGCATTAAATTTTTAAACCAGATTATTGATTATGATGAGGGCCTGCTTACACCTACTAATTTTGTGCAGAGTACCACCAACGCTATTGCAGCACAAATTGGCTTGCTTAGCGCCAACAAAGCATATAATATCACACATGTGCACCGCGGACTTGCTTTTGAAAATGCTTTGTTGGATGCAGATATGCTGGTGCAGGAAAATGTATCTTCCAATTATTTAGTAGGCGGGGTTGATGAAATCTCTGCATACAATTATAATATTGAATATTTAGGAGGATGGTATAAAAAAGAAGTAATCTCTGCTGATGATCTTTATTCAACTGATACCATTGGCAGCGTTGTGGGGGAAGGCGCTGCCATGTTTTTTGTAAATGGCGATAAAATAAATGCGGTGGCAAAAGTTACCGGCATACAGATGCTGCATACAGCTGATGAAGGAATTTTGATTGAACAATTAAAATTATTTTTAGATAAATATTTATTGGCCGGGGAAAAAATAGATCTTTTGTTGTCAGGAGAAAATGGCGATAACCGGTTAATTCATTACTACAATAGCTGCGAAAATATTTTAAATAAACAAGCAGATGTTGCCCGCTTCAAACATATGATGGGCGAATACCCCACAGTCTCCGCTGCCGCATTGTGGCTCGCTTGTTCTATTTTAAAAGAGCAAACGCTTCCGGCACATATGCTTAAATATGCAGCTGCGCAAACGTCATACAACCGAATTCTTATTTACAACAATTACAAGGGTGCGCAGCATAGTTTTATTTTGGTTGAAAGGGCCGGATGGTAATTCATTCCAAACATTTTTCTTAAGCGTAAAACGTAAAATACCTGACGGG
>JBDUAY010000493.1:0-4136 GCA_040004415.1 Bacteroidota bacterium
AACCGGTGTGCCTACAGGTATTATCTTATACAGGTCTTCAATTTCATCATTTTTAAGGGATATACAACCATTTGTCCATTGCTGAAAAAAATCTACTGCCATATCATCGTTCTGCCAGGTACCATGTATGCCGATACCATCTCCAATTTTTGCATTTTTAGGAATCAGGCCGCTGGCTTTGCGCTGGTTAAATTTGTCGTAATCAGTTTTTGTTGGGTAATCAATCAGCATCATCCGATCCCACTTTTCATGCACGCGTTTGGAAGCTATTTTATAAACACCTTCCGGGGTTTTTCTATCACCCATCACCATTTTATCATCCAGGCTTTTACTGCCCAGTACGACCGGGTACGTAGCATACCACCCGTTATCATCAAAGACACGTAATTCATAGTCAGATTTATCAATAATAATATACGGCTTACCTGTCAGTTCATCATTAAAGAAACGATGCTTTACAAGCCGGTTGCTTTCATGCGTGGTAAAAGCAAATAATGCAAGCGCAAACAAGACAGTGACTCCAACAACTACCGTTTTCATGATTGTTATTTTTTACAAGACTGAAGAATAAAAAACTGGTTTAAGTGTAAAAAATTTTTAACATGAAGTACACGCAAATTTTATGCTATTAAAACGCTTTTGGCTGCAGTATATTTTTAAGGTGGAAAAGTTTTAAGCATTTATTGGCTAAACCATTTGTAAAGAAAGAGTTAAAGAAAAAAACCGCGGCTCATTTTTAAGCTTGAAAAGTTCAGGATTTTAACAGTATCGTCTGCCATCAGCGGGCAATTTGTTAAGAGGTGATAATTTCCTTCCTGTTAAAAATAAAAAACCGGTACTTTTTACGCACCGGTTTCATCAAAAACCAACAAGAAAAATTATTTTGTAATTATTTTTTACCAATTACTTAACCTTAATCCAATATTGTAAGGCGTCTGGTCAAGTCCCTTTTCAAACATGCTTTGTGTTGCCAGCGAACCAAATACTTTTACAGGACCCAATTGCACCTCTGCTACATAACTTATTTTAAAAGGCCGCAGGTACATATCATCATGTATTTTTTGTTTACCATCTTCACTGGTAATCATTTTCTGCCGCGATGAATAAAGATATCCCGCACTAATGCCTGCGCTGAAGCCAAAAGATTTGTTATAAAAATTGTTAGGTGTAAAATTAAAATTAAGCATCAGCGGTATAGTAACATAATCAGCTGCCAGTTTATCTTTTTTATAATGCCGGGTGAGGTCTTCGGTAAAAATATTAGCGGTCTTATCATAGCGCAATGGGGACTCGTACCGGTAGTTATTTAATTCTATTCCTAATCCGTATTTCAGGTTAACTACATGACTGATTAAATTCAGGCGCTGCATAAAAAGCCAGATATTTACATCAACAGATTTTCCGGTACGCAGATTAAACTGTCCTTTGCCGATGCCCGGCGACACCACTCCTGCAGCAATAGCATTTGCGTAATTGGTATTATCTGTATAATTGGCAAAGCCAAGATCAACAATTAACCAGTTGGTACTCACATTATGTTTTATGTGTGCGCGGGAAACCTTTACAGACCCGTCTTTATTTTCATAATGGCCAGCTCCTTTTTTTACAATGATCAGGCTGCCGATGCGGATGGTGTCTACTTTTTCTGACTGGCTGCTGGTGGTATCTGTTTGTGCCACACCGGTAAATCCGATGCATAGTCCTGCCAGTAATAAATACATTTTAAACATAAAATAATTTTGCTTTTTTAAATAAGGTGTTTTATCGAACGGCTATTTCAAACCCGCCTATAAGAATACTTTTGCGGTTGCTGTCTTCATTGCCATTTGTTTTTTTGCCAATCAGCCTGGAAGCTTTTCGTAAGAATCCTCTCAATGAACTTTTGGTATTCACAGAAGTGTTCAATACTTCAACATCATCGTTATTACTATTCAGCGATGCGTATTGTGCTTTTATTTTTTCGTTTTCTTCGGGGTTAAGAATAATAGAAGGCTGATCGGGCATTATCTTTTCTGCTGCAGCAATTAAAGGCTTTTCCCTATCATCTTTTCTAAACTGTTCTTTTACAGGGGGAACGACGGTATTCTTTATAGTATTTACGGCAAGTTGTTCTTTTGGTACAGAACGCTTATCATCCATCTCAGGAAGATGATTGTTGTTTCGTTTATTTTCTTTCTCTGGTACCATGGCAACAGCAGGTTTAACGGCCATTTTTTTCAATTGCGGGTTATCTTTTTTAGCATCCGCTGCTACGAAGGTTTCTTTAACAGGCTGTTGATTTTTATAAATTTGATCTGTTGTTGTATCCGTTGTTTTTTGTATTGACGGTTGCTTATCTGATTGTACTGCCTGGCTCTTTGCAATAACAACCTGCTGATCAATTTTCTTTTCTCTGTTCATCCAGAATAAGCCTGATACAAATAAAATAATTGCTGCCGCTGCTGCCATTTTCCGCCAGTAAAAGGGAATTACCTTATCATCTTTTTCTTTTCGGTACAAGACTTCTTTATTCTCAAACACCACAGTTGCATCGGGGCTCAATTTTACCTGCTGCAGTAATTCAAATTCATCTTGTACTTGCGGATGGCGGTATACAAAATCTTCTACGCCGGATTTTTCTTCATTGGTTAATTCATTATCTGCGTATAAAACAAAAAAAGATTCATAGTTGGCTATATTAACAGCCTGCTGGTCTGCTGCATGTTTTAATAATGATGCTTTGTTATCAAAAACCACAGTTGCATCGGGCTTTAATTTAAACTGCTGAAACAAGGCCAGTTCATGCTGCAAATCAGTATTTGTTGCAATAAAGTCTTCCACTTCTTTTCTTTGGGCAGCAGACAATTCATTATCTGCATACAGCATAAAAAGCTCTTCGTAATTATTCCTGGTAATGTTCATTGTTTGCTTTTTTAGTATCAGGTTACATCACATTTTCGGGGCTCACTAAATAATTTTTCAGTTGTATCCTGGCCCTGTACAAATACACTTTTACCTGGCTTTCATTTAGTCCGGTAATCGTTCCAATTTCTTCGTAGCTATAGCCTTCATAGTCTTTTAATAATACCAGGCTGCGCTGTGTTTCACTTAAAGTATCCAGCGCCTGTTCCAGTACTTTTTTAAGATTGTTGGCTGGTTTATTAATTACCCTTGTTGTTTCATTAAATTCTTCTCTTAATGAAATCTTTTTTGTTTTACGAATGTGATCAATCATCTGGTGATAGGCAACCGTAAATAAATACGATTTACTTTTTGTTGCATCTACAGCCTGCCGTGTGCGCCACAATTTCTCAAAAGCCGTTTGTACCACATCCCTGGCATCTTCTTCATGCCGCAGGTTTTTGAGTATGAAACGGTAAACGTTATCAGCATATTGATGAACACATTCGTTATATTCTTTCTCAGTCATAAAACAGTTTCCAGTCTTAAAGTATGTTAAGTGGCTATACTAAAATTCAAAATAAAGAACCAATATGCAACCCGTTTTAACCTCTTTCCCCAAGCCCTTTTATATTATACGAACAAGCATATCCAGAAGTTACAAATTTTTTCTTTTTTTAAAATTAAACCCCGCCTATGGGCAGGGTTCAATTTCTACACGATATATATTGAGTTGTTATTGCACTGCGCTCAACAGGTGGCGGGAAACGGATTCCCAAATCATACTGCCATCAGCGGCTTGTACTTGTGTGTTATTATCGTCAGATGTTCCCGCAGGGCACTCTTTATCTTGCGCCTGTTGTTTACCGGGTACTGAAAATGCCAGTAAAACAACGGTAAACACCAGTAAAAGAACCATCATACTTATAAAAATCCTGGTTTTCATGACCGCTACATTTAAAGTTATAAGACGAAGGTATCCGCAAAATGTTACACACGGTAACAGAATTGTGCGAAACGTGTATTTCGCCTGACAAAACACCCAAAATTGCCGGTGAATAATTGAATAGAGGTTTGAACTATGGGAATAAATTTGAACCACAGAGACACAGGGGATTAAAGGCCTTCCATCGCGGATATCCATTAAGGGAATACACGGGGGATTGCCTTGCAATGAGTGACTATAGAAATGTTGTTTTGAACCACAGAGACACAAGGGATTAGAGGGCTTCCATCGCGGATATCCATTAAGGGAA
>JBDUAY010000494.1:0-4132 GCA_040004415.1 Bacteroidota bacterium
CGGTAAATTGATCCTTGATGAAAAAGTGCTGGCCCACGTAAAACATTTATTTGAGAAAGTATTTAAGAGAACGGGACCGTTTTTAGATCGCAACCTTAAACAAGCGGAAGTGCCGGATGTATGCACCGTTCTGCACAATGAAAGGGGCACCGCTCCTGGTATGTGGTTTGAAAAAAATAATAAGGTGTATGTGAGTATGCCCGGCGTGCCCCATGAAATGAAAGGGCTCATGACGGACCTCGTGTTGCCCCGGCTGCAAACACATTTTAAAATGTCTGCTATTGTATCCGGCACACTTATCACTTTTGGCATTGGCGAATCCTTTTTAGCAGAGCGTATTAAAGATTTTGAAGAAGCGCTTCCAGCCAATATAAAACTGGCCTACCTGCCCAATTACGGAATGGTGCGTTTACGCCTAACCGGTACCGCGGGTGATGCCGCAATGATTGCACCGCTGGTACAAATGCAATTTGAAGCACTTAAGAAATTATTACCGGATGTAATGATAACTGATAAGGATGAACCGATGGAAAAAGTAATCGGCAAGTTGCTGCTTGATCGCAAAAAAACCATGGCTACGGCAGAGAGTTGCACAGGCGGTTATATAGCCCACCGTATTACGGTAAACGCCGGTTCCAGCGAATATTTTAAAGGCAGCATTGTTAGCTATTCAAATGAAGTGAAAGAAGAATTACTGGGTGTTCCGCATGATTATTTTGTAACCGTTGGCGCCGTTAGTGAAGAAGTAGTAAAAGACATGATAAAAGGTGTGTTGAACGAAATAAAGGCGGACTACGCCATTGCCGTATCCGGCATTATGGGGCCGGGCGGCGCTACGCCCGAAAAACCAGTAGGCATGGTTTGGGTAGCAGTGGGCAATAAAGAAAAAATTACTGCCCAACTGTTTAATTTCCGCTTCGACCGCGAAAGAAACATTGAGATCACCGCAATGAACGCGCTTAATTTACTCAGGAAGTTTATTATTGAAGAAGGCTAAAAAGGTTCGGGCTGAGGTTCAGGGCCAAAGATATCTTCCTCTTACTTTGCACTTTACACCCTATACCCTATATGTTGCACCTTATACCTTACACCTGATTCCTATACCTTATAATCATTACCTTTGGCACGGTAAGCAAGTACAATCAAACTTTTAAATTGATAACTCCTATGGCGATTGTTGATTTGGTAATGCCTAAATTGGGTGAAAGCATTGTGGAAGCTACTATTTTGAAATGGCTGAAGCAACCTGGGGATGCCGTGCATCAGGATGAAACTGTACTGGAGATTGCCACCGATAAAGTTGACAGTGAAGTGCCCAGTTCCGTGGAAGGAACGATGGAAGAAATACTCTTCCAGGTAAACGATGTGGTACCAGTAGGCGCTGTAATTGCAAAAATGCGCACCACTGCGGAAGAACCCGTACAAATTTCATCACCCGTTTATACGCCGGCAGCGCAAAAAACGTTTACACCTGCACGTGAGGTAATTGATATACCGGCTGCTGTTTCCAATGGCCACCATACTGTTTCAAACGGCAATCGTTTTTATTCTCCGCTGGTATTAAATATTGCAGGCAGTGAAGGTGTTAGTATGACTGAACTGGAAAAAATGCCCGGTACCGGCATTGAAGGCAGGGTCACAAAAAAAGATATCCTGCAGTATGTAACCGATAAAAAGCAAGGCAGGATCAAATACCAGGCTGGAAGTTCGGAAACGACCGCTTCTTCGCAAGCTGTACGTTTTGCCGGCCATGATGCACAGGTCTCGACCGTTTCTTCAGGTAATGTAGAAATAATAGAAATGGATCGCATGCGCAAACTGATTGCAGAACACATGGTGCGCAGCAAACATACCAGTGCGCATGTAACCAGTTTTACAGAGGCAGACGTCACCAACCTGGTGCAATGGCGCGATAAAATAAAGCAATCATTTGAGAAAAGGGAAGGCACCAAAATAACATTCACGCCTTTATTTATAGAAGCCATCGTACGCTGCATAAAAAAATATCCGCTTATCAACAGTTCACTGGACGGCGATAAAATTATCCTTAAAAAAGATATTAATATTGGAATGGCCGCTGCAATGCCCAATGGAAATTTAATAGTACCGGTTATTAAAAATGCAGACAACCTCAATCTTGTTGGGCTTGCCAAACAAGTAAACACGCTTGCAGACAATGCGCGCAACAATAAACTTCAGCCAGCAGATATACAGGATGGCACGTTCACTTTAACCAATGTAGGCACTTTTGGCAGCCTGATGGGTACGCCGATTATTAATCAGCCACAGGTAGCAATATTAGCCGTTGGCGCTATTAAAAAACGTCCTGTGGTCATTGAAACATCACAAGGCGATACCATTGGCATACGGCATATGATGTACCTGTCAATGAGTTATGATCATCGTATCATTGATGGTGCATTGGGCGCTACTTTCTTAAGTGCAGTTGCTGCAGAATTGCAAAACTTTAATCCCGACAGGGATTTTTAGAAAAAAATATTTGACAAGTAAACCCTGGTAAAAGCCGGGGTTTTTTTATACTTCCCGGAGCGATCAACCTATAATTCCCACATCCCAAAAATCCAAATTCAGACAATGGTCATCATCTTATCAGGACGCTTGTTCCAGTCTTCTTATAAATTTTATTGTCATCACCCAACCCTTCTACCACCCATACAATGGTTTGGGTTTGCTGTGCATTTCCTTTTATCAAACCGTCCCAGCCTTCATACTCTTTGTTTGTTTCAAACAACAGCTGCCCAAACCGGTTAAATATCCTGAAATAATGAAGCTCTTTAATGCCTCTCAGCAGCGGACGCAATATGTCATTGCTTCCATCTTTGTTTGGCGTAAAACCGTTTGGCACATAAATATCCGCATGACTTACAATTTTTACAACCTGGGTATCGGTAGTAATGCAGCCTGTCTTTGTGGTAATATCTACTGTATACAATTGCTCATTCGCACCCGTGAACAACGGTGAGGCAGTTGCGGGATCATCCAAACTAACCGCAGGTTTCCATAAGAAAGTTTTACCAAATTGCCTGGCCTGCAAACCCAATGCTACATTCACCAATGCATATTTGATGGGGTAGCTGATGCCAGGCCGGGGCACATCAATCGTAATTGTTTTTTTAGCAGTTGTTACAACGCAACCTTCGTTATTATCAAGCACCGCGTAATAGGAACCACTTTGATGAACCTGGTAAACATTCGGGTTAGAACTGATAACGGGCAGATCACCTTTATACCATTGAATAGCATAGGTTGGCTGTACTACCAGGATGGCGCTATCTTCATCGGTAATGCAATAAGCCTGGCTACCTATCAATCGTATCGAGTCATTTACCAAATCAGCTTGTACAATTACGGTGTCTGTAGTAGCACATCCGCCCCCACTGCTGGAAGCCAGCAATATATACGTAGTTGTGCTGTCGGGACTTGCAAGCGGATTAGATATCTCTGAATTTGAAAGACCGGTTTCCGGCGTCCACCGGTACACGATGCCCGGCTTTGGCAACATACCAATTTGCACCGGCACACGGTTACAGGTGCGCATGTCGGGCCCAGCATGCGCATTAACGGTTAATGTGTCAATTAATTTAGCATAAAGCGTATCCAGGCAACCATATCCGTTATAAGGAAATAGTTCCACCGCAATCCTGGTGCCCGCCGGCGGTGGGGGAGAAATGCGGAGTACCTGGTCAGTACCAATCACACTTGAAAAACTGCTGTTGAACCATTTATAGGTTTCATATCCATACGGCGCAATCACGTTTACTGCGGTATCATCCGGGCAATAGGCGGCCCCGGTAAACTCACCGCTGCATTCAGAATTTACATCAATATACGCATACCCAAAATGTTTCCTGAAAGTACAATCCGCTGTTTTAAAAAATAACCTGATCGTCTTTCCCGCCATATTATTGAGGTTGATGGTAACAGCTGACCAGGGTTTACACCATACCGGCGTACTGGATCCCGGGTTAGGAGATTCCGTAAAACCCGGGAGCACGGAACCATATGGATGAAAAGTAAACGAAGAGCAATCAATCCTGATATTGTCAGTGATATTTGTGATCTCTACTTCCATTCTTGGCTGCTGGCTTTCCAGGTGATTTGGATCCTGGAA
>JBDUAY010000495.1:0-4126 GCA_040004415.1 Bacteroidota bacterium
GCCCAAACAATAACTGCTAAAACCCAACCAACTGAAGTAATGGTAAACGGTATGCCGTATAGTGTTTACAAAGCACAGCAGGATGGCCTAAGGCAAAGTAAATCAGTTGCATCCACTCATGGAAAACAAGCAAATATGGCTGGCACCCCTGCAGGACATACTGCACAAAAAAATATAAAAGAGAAGGAACCCATCAGCACAAGTAAAAGAAGGGCTTTTACAAAAGAGCAAAAAGATCAAATGAAAAAAACACAGGGGGAAATAAAGGCAAAGGACCAGGCTCTGAAAGCCAAAACAAATACACATTAAATTATCAACGGTGGTTACTGCTACTATCTGAAACCGCTTATTCAATACGTACCCCATCAATAAAAGAACTCGTTTTTAACCGGGAGATTAAAAACGATGAAAGACTTCTGCAATGGTGCAGGGTCTTTCTTTTTTCAGCTGATGAATGTTATAATTTATCCGGTGATTCATCCCAGGGGATAAAACAACACTTTGTTTTTTAAAGTATATTTCAACATGGGTGGCACTTAAGTGTTTTAAAATTTTTCAAAACCAAATCACTATTATGAAAAAAATATCTTTTATAATTTTAGTCCTCACCCTCCATTATCATTGCTCCATTGGCCAAAATGTAGGCATTGGAACAAACGATCCAGATGCCAGTGCTGCCCTGGAAATAAAAGCTACTGCAAAAGGTTTGCTGATACCCCGCACAAGTACAACCACCCGCATCGCCTTTACTTCCCCGGCAAAGGGTTTGATCGTTTACGATACCACGACAGCAAGTTTTTGGTATCATACCGGACTACTATGGAAAGAGATAAGCACAGTTAGCACTACAGGCACCTGGGGATTAAACGGCAATGCAGGTACTGACCCTTCTGCCAATTTCATAGGCACAACGGATGACCATAGCTTGCTGTTTAAAATACGGGGATTAAATTCAGGTATTATTGATTCTGCCAAAAACAACACTGCCTTTGGTTACCGAAGCCTGCAGGTAAATGGCAACGGTGCGGGAAATACCGGCATAGGCAATAAAGCCTTGCTTGCCAACACTTCAGGCAACAGCAATACAGCTCTTGGTTTTAGTGCACTTACAGCAAATACTTCGGGGACCAATAATACCGCCAGTGGTGAAGGTGCATTGGCCTCAAACATTACTGGCGACAATAATACTGCAAACGGACAATATTCATTGCTGTTAAATACAACAGGGGATGCTAACACGGCAAATGGCGTATATGCATTGCTGGTAAATGCCACTGGTTCTGATAACGCAGCGATGGGGTATGCGGCATTAACATCTAATACTTCGGGCAGTTCCAATACTGCGGTGGGAGAGTCAGCATTGGCTGGTAACACAACCGGAAATTTTAACACCGCCATGGGGTTTGAAGCACTCAATGCCAATACTACGGGGTATAGTAATATAGCTATAGGCGCAGGCGCATTGCACAGTAATTCGACAGATCATAATGTAGTAGCAATTGGAGATAGTGCACTCTACCATTGTAATTACACCAACCCCCAGGGATTTCCCCAAAGCCAGAATACAGCTATTGGAGACAGAGCACTTTTTTCCGAAACTGGTGAAGATATTGGACAGAACACTGCGGTTGGTTTTAGTGCAATGGAGAATAATCTTACCGGCTACGGAAATACTGCCGTGGGAATACAAGCATTAGGCAGTAATACCACAGGAAATAGTAATATAGCAATAGGTGCTGCCAGTCTTAGGAATAAATCAATAGGGTCAGACAATATTGTAATTGGCGCAGGGGCATTTTTTCTTGCCAATACAGCAACGGGAAATGTTGCGATTGGAACCAGGGCTTTGAATGCTACGCATTCATCCAATTTTCAAACGGCTGTTGGTAACGGGGCACTTGAATTTTTCGATTCCCAGACAGGAAATGCTGGCAATACAGCTATTGGAAATGCGGCGATGCAGACGTCTAACGGTTTCGGTACATACAATACTGCCCTTGGCGACAGCAGCCTTTTCTCGGATCCCGGCGGCATCGGCAATACAGCAATTGGTTATCATGCAGCAAAAAATATTACAGCACCAGGAATGAGCAATTGTTCTTTCCTCGGAAATAATGCTTCTTTCAGCTTTATTTATAATGCAATTAATATTGTCAACAGCACTGCCATCGGCGCCAATAGTGCCATTACCAACAGCAACCAGGTTGTATTGGGGGATGGAAATGTAACAATGGTAATACCCGGCAGTAACGGATCAGCTTCTCTCGGTACTGCTATCAATAAATGGAATGCTGTTTATGCTACCAATGGCACCATTCAAACCAGCGATGCCCGGCTTAAAACCGCCATCATTAATACACCTTATGGCTTAAAAACAATAATGGCACTCCGCCCTGTCGTGTACAACTGGAACGCATCCCCCGATGGTAAACGTATGAGCGGCTTCATCGCTCAGGAGGTGGAAAAGCTGGTGCCGGAAGCGGTGGAAGCACCCAAAAACGATCAGGAATATTACGGGATGAAATACGATGCACTGATACCCGTGCTTACCAAAGCTATACAGGAGCAGCAAGCCACGATTGATGCCCTTACTAAAAAATCAGATATCCAACAGCAACAAATCGATGAGCTTAAAAAGATCATTCAAAAATAGCTTTTACTATAAGTAATTGAAAGATATTATCATAAAAAGGAGCAAGCCGAAAATCCTGTTTAAGAGTAGGCAATAAAAACATAAAATATGAAAAAAAGTTTTTTAAATCTGACTCCATGCATAGTGTTGTTTTTTGCAGGGACTCATTGTTTTGCACAAGCGACCTGGCAAAATGTAAATAACAATACGCCGCCTGCAAACACTACTTGGGTAGGTGTTGATGCAGATGGACAAAGAATGGGTATAGCCATGGTAGATATGCAAAAAGCTGAGCCTGCAAATTATGGTAGCGATACCTGGGTAGTAGTGGGCAAAGCCAGGCCAGATTGGAAGTCTGCCTGTGTTTTAAGCATGAAGCCAAGACCTCACGAAGCATTTTATGGTAATTATAATGTAGTAACAAACGCCGAAAACACTACGTGGAAATGGCTTGACGGAAGTAAATTCAAAAGCGAAGACATGATATCAGTTGGCGAGAATAATGGTTACATGAGGAATGTTAAGATCGGCATCGCTAAAATAAAAATAAATGATTTGATCAGAGCTGTCAATTTTCATGATACAAAGCAAAGGGCACTTATCCCAAATAATGATGCCATCGCAATTGGTTCCTACGATACTGAAATGGGCGCAGCCCTTTTTACTTTTGGGGGAGATGTATTAAGTGTACCGGTTCTATCTACAAATGGTTTACAAATCATGGTTAAAAAGCCCAGGATAAGCATCATTCACGGGCCTGTAATCCGTAATCCCCGCAAAGGTTGATTTTAAAAGTGATCAGAACGGTTGTTTCTGTGAAGTACAGTTTTTAAAACAATATTTTTATAAGATATTTTATCTAAAATAAACATTTCACTAAACAGGATTTAATACCAATTAAATTAATACTTGTCTGTGAGCTTGAGCTTGTCGAAAGCAATATTTTGAATTAGCCCGACTTCGATAAGCTCATCCTGACAGCTTTTTTTGCTGGTACAGGTTTAATTTAATTGGTATAAATCATTCCCATTTATTGCGACGTTCATTACACGGGTGATTTTAATTCCAGGAAATGCTAACTAAAGCGGGCTGGAGAAAATGTTTTTAAATAAAAATTCCTGTTGTATGCTTTGATGAGTACGATCCTTAATCCTAATCAGGGCTATAGAAAGCAAACAATTTTATAAGTCAATTTTGATGAAACGCTGAATAAGATTTCAGGCACTTTAATGACTCCTGTTAATTCAAAGTATCTTTTCGGGCAGGCTGGGCAGTATGAATTTTCTTCGGGGTTTTTTTAGCAGGCTTTGTTGTTGTCCTGTGCATGTATGCTATCCCTGGTTCCGGGTTTTTCGGCGTCCATGTTTTTCTTTTATCACTTTGGGATGAACCTTCGGTACTGAGTCCTTCCCGGCGGCTGAGTGCGCTGTTATTTGTTGGGCTCACACTATCTGCCGGCATGCCGGTCGTTTGCGCATTGCAATCATTTGTATA
>JBDUAY010000496.1:0-4121 GCA_040004415.1 Bacteroidota bacterium
GTACGGCAAGGTATGTCAACTGATAAAGGCATAGAAGTTTTTGGTAACCTTAATAATAATGATACATTAGTAGTAAGAGCAACTGATGAAAGAAAACCTGGTAGTATAGCTTATTGGAAACTCACAAAATGATAATAAAATAAAATTGACACAAAGTATCCATCGTAAAATCCCTAATTTTCCGTCTTGAGCGTAGCACAGTTTCGTTTTTGAATTATTTGTAGTGCGGGAATAGGAAGTTCCCCATTTTCATCGGTAAGTATTTCTGCTGCAATTTGTTTGCATGCTTCTGATTATAGCTTTAAAAATAACTGTAAGTAACTAACCTGTTATGAAAATTGCTTTATTATATCTTATTATTTTTTTGCCGGTAACCAGTCTGTTGGCGCAGTCAGATAATAATATCAATGGCAGGGTGCTACCTGTTTCTGATACGCCAGCGCCGTATGCGCTTGTCGCTGGTGGAAGCAAGGGAATTGGGTATGCCATTGCAGAAGCATTGGCAAGGCGTGGTTACAACCTTATATTGATTGCGCGGCATCTTGATTCATTGAACGAAGCTAAAATCAAGTTGGAGTCTCAATACAACATCCATGTGGAGATATTGTCTTTTGATTTAAGCCGCGATGAGTCTGCGACACAGATCGCTGAATGGTGTATTAGCAGAAAGATTCCATTAAAAATGCTTTGTAATGTAGCAGGTTTCGGCGGTGCCCGTGATTATCTGTCGCTTTCACTTGACAGCCTGCGCTATATGATTAATCTAAATATAGGCTCGGCGATGTCATTAACACTCACACTGCTGCCGTTACTTGAAAAAAATGCTCCCGCTTATATTTTAAATGTTGGAAGTATGGCCGGATTTGCACCGATTCCGGTAAAGAATTTATATTCTGCAACCAAATCTGCTGTCGTTTTTTTTAGTTATTCACTGCGCTATCAATTAGAAGAAAAGAATATCAGTGTTAGTGTCCTTTGTCCGGGACCTGTTTTTACCAAACCAGAAATTAAAAAGGATACCAAAGAAAAGTTGGGGTGGATTGGAATGCTTATGGCGGTGCCACCAGAACGGGTTGGTGAAATTGCTGTTCGCGAAACACTGAATAAAAAACTGGTAATCGTACCCGGTACCATGTCGAAACTGATGTCGTTCCTGGTCAGAGTCTTGCCGCGAAGGCTGGTGGTTGCTATTTATGACAGAGCTGGCCGGAAGAAACGGAACTGAAAAAAATTGTATTATGGAAGCTGCATATGCATTGGTGTCGGGAGGAAGTAGTGGCATCGGATATGCCATTGCCACAGCGCTGGCCAAAAGGAAATTTAACCTGGTACTGGTTGCGCGGAATATCACTAAATTAGAAGATGCAAAAAAGAATTTGGAGTCGTTATTTCACGTACACGTTGAAATTTTGCTTTTCGATCTAAGCATTGAAGAATCGGCAGCTTCAATAGCGGGGTGGTGCATGCAAAAAAATATTTCGATAAAGATGTTATGCAATGTAACAGGGATTGGTGGGACAAATGATTATCTGTCAATTTCGTTGGCTGATACCCGTTATATGCTCAGGTTGAATACAGATTCGGCAGTTGCTCTTACATATTGCATGTTGCCGCTTTTAAGAAAAAGCAGTCCATCATATATTTTAAATGTCAGCAGCCTGGCGGGCTTTGCGCCCATGTCAATGAAAAATATTTATTCGGCAACAAAATCTGCCATTATCTTTTTTAGCTATTCCCTCCGGTATCAATTAAGGGAAGACAACGTTTCCGTCAGTTGTCTTTGTCCGGGTCCGGTATTTACAAAACCAGGTATTGAAGCAGCTACCATGAATAAACTGGGATGGTTTGGTAAACAAATGTCAGTACCAGTATTGCAGGTGGGTGAAACCGCGATAAAAAATACACTCAGGGGAAAAATGTTGATCATTCCGGGAAAACTGTCATCCGTCATATCGATGCTTTTAAGACTTGCCCCTGCAAATTTGTTCAATGCCCTGAACAAGACTTTCAGGGATAATAAGTAGCAGTGCAAATAACGGTTCGAATGATTATTGTCGACAAAAAACAGATTAAAATCCACTATGGATTATTGTTCGTTTTGTCTTCCCGGCTATAAGGAGACTAACGATCACCAATAGCCCATAAAATACCCGGTGTTTATGGGCTTTTTCATTTTTTTCCATATCAAATTATTGCAAAAAAAGTCAAAACTTGTGTGAACTGAGAGGTAAACGCGCATTTAAAAATGTGCGACCTTAATTTTGGTCGCGCTACTCAATGCAATCTTACTCTTATTTTGGAAAATACAATTGCGATGATTTACTTTTTACCCGGCCAGTTCCAATCTATTAAATCATTGCTCCACGCTATTCCGATCGAAGCATTTTTATCAAAATCACCTCCTTCCTCCGTTAATGGCCCGGAACCATGGAAGAACATAATATAGGCGCCATAGTTTGGATTATTTTTTAAATCGACAACGGTTCCTGCAGTAATCCTCCCTTTGGCCCACGGCCATTCTTTTTGCCCAAGGGTTATCAGTTCTCCATCGTCCTCCCAATGAATCAGGTCACTGGATTTCTTCATTCCGATTCCATTTTTTGGGGAGTGGAAAAGAATGTATCCATCTTTTTCTTTTAACAAACTTACATTTTCTCCTGATTCGGTATGCCCGGCATATTTCCAATTTTTAAAATCGTAGGTATAACTCATGCTAACGCCGTTCTGTTTATAAAAGCACCACCATTTACCTTTTTCATCTTTGTCTTCTACCAGGTAAGGGTCTATCATCCTTCCCATATCCTTTTGCGATACTTCATTTCCTTTTACCCGTATCAATTCCGGCAAACGCCATGTTGTAAGATTATTACTTCTCATCATGTACAGCCGCGCATCACCCGTACCAAATTTGGGCATATCCTTATTATAGTAATTGGGCCTGGGATAGGTTTGCAAACAAAGTATCCATTCGTTTTTATACCGGATTACATTGCCCGGACTGGAATAATCCAGGTTTTGATTTCGTGGTGTCAATATTTTTTTATCGCTCCAGTTTTTTAAATCTTTACTGGTGCTCATGGCTGTATAAGAATACACTTTACCATCCGCTTCGCTTTTTACCATGGTAAAAAAAAGATAAAACACTTTTTTATGATACAACACAGCAGGATCTCTGTAAGCGATAGAATCGGTTCCTTTAAAAATTATCGGAGCGCTTAATGATGCTAATTTATTTTGCTGAGCACTCAACCATGTTGAAAACAAAGTGAACAATGCTATTAATCCTCTGTAGAAGAAACTATTTTGTATGGTATTGATTGATTTCAAAAATAAAAGATTTAGAGAATTTTGCTAACCGGTTCCGCTTTATAATCAAGGTTCTCATTATTTTATTTACACAAGATTATCGGTGCATTTAAAATTGTCGCTGCATTTTTTACCTCAGCCCTATTAATCCACTCCGCAGCTATGCTGTAGAGGGGAAAAGCGGAACGACAATTTTAAATGCACACAAGATTATAGGTTGCTTCCCCGGATTGAATAGTTTTATTTGTTTCTTTTTAAACCGTCAACATCGTCAAAAACAAAGGACGCACGGAAATCATAATTGTCAATTGTAAGTTTTTCTGCATGAAGATGTTGCCCATAACCTGTATTGTATTGAAAGAACAGGAATGAAAATATCCACAAATCAAAAAATAAGGCCGGTTTACCAAGCGGCAGTTGGTTTATTTTTTTTCTCACCAAAAACACAGCAAAGGCGTAATTAAACGAAATCCTGCCGCAGTTTTTGGGAAATCTTGTAGCGGTCGGGTGTATTAAAGCGATGATAAATGATATAGTATTTGTCGTTATATTTCAATACTGTATGGTGCCCGATTGATTTGATGATATCACCCCTTTCATCTGTGCCCAGAATTGGCCGCATCATTCCTTCTGTCCATGGGCCAAATGGTGTCGGGCATGTTGAATAGCGCACCTGGTAAGTTTGATCCCCAGGTTTTTCCCCAGGAAATAAGAAAAATAATAGGTGCCGTTTTTCTTAGACATATAGGGCGCTTCAAAATAATGTGGCGGCGTAATTTCTGTAGGCTGCCCGTTAAAAGAGATCATGTCAGCAT
>JBDUAY010000497.1:0-4117 GCA_040004415.1 Bacteroidota bacterium
CATAAAAATAATATTGGTAATACAAAATAAAAAAAAGATATTTTCATTTTTTTCAGCGTCATATTCTATATACGGATAACAGGCGTTCCTGGTTCTTTTCACAAAAGAAAAATGGCAAAACAGCCTTCCGTGTGCAGCTCATTTATTTCAATTTACTGCATTGAGTTTCTTTCTAACATTAAAATACCAGTATAAGGGAACGCCCAGCGCTGTAATGGCCAGGCCCAACAATGAATTAATAACAGGTGCCTTACCGGTATTATAATTATTAATATCGTTCCAGACAGTGCTCACCACATAAAAAGATGCAAATGCAATAAACAGCGCGGCCAGCAAAGGATAACCCCAGGCTTTATATGGCCTGGATGCATGCGGCATTTTTTTTCTCAGTATAAAAATCCCTATTGCACCCAGCAGGTAGGCTATCCAGGAAATAAATGTAAACATATCTGCCAGCATATCAAAAGATCCGCTGATGACAAGTACGCACGACCAGATACCATGTAACAGCAATGCATTGCCCGGCGTACGAAAACGTGGATGTTCTTTACCGGTCCACGGGAAAAAAAGTTTATCTGTGCTCATTGCATACGTAACCCTGGCAACAGACATAATATTACCGTTGATGGCGCCGAATGTACAAATAACAACCATGGCTGCTACGATGGCCGCACTGGTAGTGCCCAGTGCTACTGCAATGGCATCAGACGCAACCAGTGAAGAACCCGCAACTTTTTCTACCGGCAACACATACAGGTATGCCTGGTTGACAAATATATACACCACGATACACGCAAACACGCCAATAAATAAACTGCGCGGAATTGTTGTCTGCGGATTGTTGATTTCACCTCCCACAAAAGTTATATTTATCCATCCATCATAGGCCATAAATGCACCCGTAAGTGCGCCAACAATCCCGCTTAACAACCCAATTCCATGCTGCGGATGTATCGCATGAATAAAATTGCCTGCGGATCCTTTACCAGAAAAAAAAATGCCGAATATCAGTGCTCCAATTACCAGCATCTTTACTACAGTTGAAATAACCTGCAATGCACTTCCCGCCCGTACACTTACATAATTTAAAAGTGTTAATCCAATTACCAGTGCAACAGCCAGTAGCTTTACGCCAATATTTTCTAATGGATAAAGATTGCCTAACAGGGGCATGTGTAACGCAACGGAATGTTCTGCAGCAGCACCCAGGCGTGGAAGATGCAAAAAATAATCAGCATATTGAGAACATACGAATGAAATAGCGGCTACTGCTGCAGTATTGATGACTGCAAATGCGGCCCATCCGTATAAAAATGCCACAAATCTGCCATACATGTGTTTGAAATAAACATATTGCCCACCCGTTTCCGGTAGCATGGCCCCTACTTCTGCATATATAAGTGCGCCGGTTAAAGAAAAAACACCTGCAATGATCCAAACTGCGGCTAGCCATAACGGTGAGCCAAGCTGAGCAGCCATTGTAGCGGGTTTCATAAAAACCCCCGAACCAATAATACTTCCAATAATGATCGAAACGGCCGACCAGAGGCCAATTGTTTTTTTAAGCTGTGGCTGATCCATTAAATATGTTATGCTGTTGAAGATAAGAAACTGTTGAAATAATCACTAATGAGTTTTAGGATAATAAAAACAGTTGTTTCATTAACTTTAACGGTATGAATTCATTCCTATCTGGCATCGTAACCAAAACGATTTACCGCAAAAAGGGTAAACAGGAAAAATTATCCGCTTTCGAACTTGCGAAAGGTGTGCGGGAACTGCGGCTGTACATCTGGCGACAAATAAAAGATACATTTCTAATAGTTGCAGGCATTATGTGCGCGGGGTTCGGACTTAAAAGTTTTTTATTGCCCAGTAAATTTATTGACGGCGGTGCTACCGGGATTGCGTTGATGATATCAGAACTCGCTTCCATTCCGCTGGCAGCAGTGCTGGTAATAATAAATATTCCATTCATATTGCTTGGCTTAAAAGTGATTGATAACCTTTTTGCTTTTAAAGCTTCTCTTGCCATCATTGCGCTGGCGTTGTGTACTGCATTTTTTCCATTTCCGGAAGTAACGCACGACAAATTACTGGTAGCTGTTTTTGGTGGCTTCTTTTTAGGTGCCGGGATAGGTTTATCTGTTCGGGGTGGTGCCGTGCTCGATGGCACCGAAGTGCTGGCTATTTTTTTAAGCAGAAAATCGAGCCTTACTATTGGCGATATTATACTTGGATTTAACATCGTTATTTTTTGTATAGCTGCCTGGCTGCTTTCTGTTGAGACGGCGCTTTACTCAGTACTTACCTACCTGGCTGCATCTAAAACGGTAGATTTTATTATTGAAGGCATTGAAGAGTATACCGGCGTGACCATTATCTCCGTAAAGAATGATGCCATCCGTAAAATGATAACGGAAGAATTGGGCAGGGGCGTAACTGTTTACCGGGGTAAAAGAGGTTATGGCAAAAGCGGCGACACGTATGATATTGACATTGTTTACACTGTTGTAACAAGACTTGAAGTAAGTAAGTTAAACGCTGCTATTGAACGCATAGATCCCAACGCATTTGTAGTAAGAAATTCTGTACAGGATACAAAAGGTGGCATGATAAAGAAAAGAAGGCTGCATTAAAAACATCTGAAAAATAATAGTTTTACTAACTTCATCATTCCACATTATTTCCTCAACCAAAAAAACGCTAACGATGTATTCACAATCAAGAAGAAACGCTTTAAAGACGATTGTCGCAGGTGGGACGGCGCTCATTTTATCGCCCAATATTTTAATAGCTGGCAAACCCAAGAAAGATAAACTGGGTATTGCATTGGTTGGGCTTGGCTATTACAGTACCGATTTGCTTGCACCAGCATTGCAACAAACAAAAAATTGCTATCTCGCCGGCATTGTTACCGGTACGCCTTCGAAAGCAATTAGCTGGAAAGAAAAATATAAAATACCGGAAAAAAATATTTACAATTACCAGAATTTTGATTCCATCGCCAATAACCCTGACATTGACATTGTTTATGTAGTGTTGCCGCCTTCCATGCATCGTGAATATGTTATAAGAGCTGCGGCGGCTGGTAAACACGTTTTTTGTGAAAAGCCAATGGCGCTTACTGCTAAAGAGTGCCAGGAAATGATTGACGCCTGCAACAAAAATAAAAGATCACTGGCCATAGGGTATCGGCTCCATCATGAACCGAACACCCGGCAATACACGAAAATTGTAAATGAGCATTTACTTGGCAAGGTGAGTCATGTTGATTGCGCTGCCGGCTACCGCGAAAATCGCACTGACCATTGGAAACAAAAACGTGAAATGGGCGGAGGCGTTTCTTACGATATGGGTGTCTATGCCATACAGGGCGCGCGGCTGGGAACAGGCATGGAACCTGTTGCCATTGTTACCGCAAAAACATCAACCACCAGGCCGGAGATATATAAAAATGGCCTTGATGAAACAGTTGAAGCAACACTTGAATTTCCGGGCGGTGTACTTGCTACTATCAAAAGTACGTTTGGTGAAAACGTAAATTTCATGAACATCAATTGTGAAAAAGGTGATATTAAACTCGCGCCGTATTCAGACTACAATGGAATAAATGGCAACAGTCCGCTGGGGCCGATCAATACTCCATATGAAGTGCCCTGGCAGCAAGCGAAACAGATGGATGATGATGTACTGTCGATCCTGCAAAGCAAACCAATGCTGGTACCTGGCGAAGAGGGCTTGCGCGACATACGTATTGTAGAAGCTATTTATAAATGTGCGGCAAGCGGCAAGCGTGTTACAATATAAAAATCGATCAAGCGGATCTGTAATGAATGCCTTAACAAAAATAATTCAGCATTGGTGATCAATCCAAAGGACATCTATAGCATGACAAAAATTATTGGCATTCCCTACGATAATAATTCATCTTTTTTAAAAGGACCTGCGCTCGCGCCAGCAAGAATAAGATTGATGCATACGGATGGCTCTGCCAATTCTTTTGCAGAAAATGGCACGGAGATAAAAGAGGGTGTTAACTACCAGGATGCAGGCGATATCTTATTTGATGATATAAGATCTGAAAAAGCATTTGATACGATTAAGAAAGCCATTA